>WSMN01000128.1 GCA_013316535.1 Muribaculaceae bacterium
CCGATGTAGCCGCCGTTTAGAAAAGGGCGACTACATCGGCGTGTCCGCTGAATAGTTACAGCCTCCGACTGACATTCCCGCAAGACCTGACTCCTATTTCATGGGGGTCAATTTCAATGAAAACAAGGGGGGCAATTTGTTTGATTTTTCCGGGGTCAGTTTGTTTGAGAACTCGGGGGGCAAATTATGTGAGTTTTTCCACCCAGTTGTCATACACATACTTCAAGGACGGCGTATATCATATCACCGAACCTTACGGCACTGATGGAGAGGCCACAATTATTCGAACCGCCAATCTCGACCATCGCCATTATTTTCAGGCATTTGTTGGCGGCCAGTTCAAGCTCGGGGTTTGGCAGCCGCGCGTCAATGTCGGTGTTATGAAACAATGGCTACCCTCCCGGTTGACGGCAAGCCGATGAGAATGAATACCCCGGGCTTTATGTTCCAGTGGCAGAACGCAGTGCATCTTCCTTGTGACATCTGGCTCAATGTGGACGCCCAACTGATGACCCGTTCATGGGACAACAACATGAAGCTCTCCAACACTCCCTGGTATGTCAATGCCAAGATATACAAAGGATTCTTCAACAATGCGTTCAGTGTGACGCTTGAGTCAAAGGATTTGTTCAACACCTCACAGCATGATGCGATGATGTTTAATGACGCGGTTAAGATAGTACAGCAGAATTACTCTCCCGGACGCTCCGTGATGCTCACACTCCAGTACCGCTTCAACACAACCCGCGACCGCTACCGTGGCACAGGTGCCGGCAATTCCGAGAAATCAAGATTCTAACCCGCTCAGTCATGAAACCGTTTATAATCTTTTTCATCAGTCTGGCGGCAACCGACGGCCACACCGCCAAGGCAGCCGTCAACTGATCCCCCGAGGAGGGCAATACCGGCAGTCCTTTTCTCGGAGATTGTAAGGCGAGGGTGCGGCCAGCCACAAAAACGGATTGAACAGTCAGAGCAAAGGCCGGAGCCGGGCAATCCTACCCACTATCGTTTTTGCGAGGCGGGGGTTGGCTGTTCGGACGAAAAAATGTATCTTTGCAGGTGGAAAAAGCTATGGAGAACGATAAGATGCTTAATCCCGCACGGGTGGCACTAACCGCTTTTCTCAAAGCGAGGAAAATTAGGCGTACCCCCGAACGTTATGCCATCCTGGAAAAAGTGTTTTCCTCGGATGCACATTTTTATGTCGACGCGCTTCACGAAGCGTTGGAGATGGAAGGATACCATGTGAGCCTGTCGACGGTCTATTCCGCCATACAGCTCTTCATGGAGGCGGGATTGGTACGGAGGCACCAGTTCGGCAACCAGCCCGCACAATACGAGCGTGTGTTGCAAGGGGTGACCGAAAGCCACCATCACCTGGTGTGCAATGTGTGCGGACGCGTGCGCCCGGTCAAAGACCCGGAGCTGATGGCACACGTCAACGCGCTGAAATATCCAACGTTCAAAACAGAGTTTTTCACGCTTTATGTCTACGGGCTGTGCTCCCGGTGCCAGAAACGGCTGAAACGCGAAGGCGGCGCAAAATGACAGAGACCATCGCCGCAAGACCACAGCCAACATACAGAACAATCATTTATAATATCCGATACAACCTACTTGAACATGAAAGTTGACGTTTTGCTCGGCCTGCAATGGGGCGACGAAGGAAAAGGGAAAGTCGTTGATGTGCTCACCCCTCGCTATGATGCGGTGGCACGCTTCCAGGGAGGCCCCAATGCCGGCCACACCCTCGAATTCGACGGCAAGAAATATGTGCTCCGCTCCATCCCGTCGGGCGTATTCCAAAACGACACCAACCTTATAGGGAACGGCGTGGTTATCGACCCGGTGCTTTTCCGCGAGGAGGCCGAGGCTCTTTGTAAAAGCGGCCTAGACCTTAAGAAAACACTGAAAATCTCAAAGAAAGCCCACCTGATTCTCCCCACCCACCGGCTGCTCGACGCCGCCAGCGAACGCGCTAAAGGTGATGCAAAAATCGGCACAACAGGTAAAGGCATCGGCCCCACCTACACTGACAAGACCTCACGCAACGGTTTGCGTGTAGGCGACATTTTCGACAATTTCGATGAAAAATATGCCGCCGCAAGGCAACGCCATCTCGACCGGCTCGAAGCACTCGGCTCAACACCCGATGAATATGAGCTTATCGACCTTGAAGGCCACTGGCTGGATGCCATCCAATACATCAAGGAATATGACATAGTAGATGGTGAATTCCTGGTCAACGACCTGCTCCGAGAGGGGAAAAGCGTGCTTTGCGAAGGCGCACAGGGAACGATGCTCGATGTTGACTTCGGGTCCTACCCGTTCGTGACATCCTCCAACACCATCTGCGCCGGAGCCTGCACAGGGCTTGGCATTGCCCCCAACAAAATCGGCGATGTGTTCGGCATATTCAAAGCCTATTGCACCCGCGTGGGGAGCGGTCCTTTCCCAACCGAACTCTTCGACGAGACGGGCAAACTAATCCGCAATCTCGGCCACGAATACGGAGCTGTAACAGGCCGTGAACGCCGCTGCGGATGGATTGACCTCGTAGCACTGAAATATGCCATCATGATTAACGGCGTGACCAAGCTGATAATGATGAAGAGCGATGTGCTCGACGGATTCGACACCATAAAGGCCTGCGTGGCCTACGACATAGACGGAAAGGTGACCGACCGCTTCCCCTACTCCATCGACTCCGACCTAATCAAGCCGGTCTACAAGGAGCTCCCCGGATGGAAAACGCCCATGTCGGCAATGACCGCCGAAGCTCAGTTCCCCAAGGAGTTCAACGACTACATCGCTTTCCTTGAAAAAGAACTCGCAACACCCATCGCCATCGTCTCCGTAGGCCCCGACCGTACCCAGACCATTGAACGCTGACCCACAAATCAAAGGCCGTTACACTAATAATCTGACATGTCCCAACAAACGCAGTAGAGACACCCCGTGCGGGTGTCTTGCTGCATCCAATGGTATCTAAAGCCTCTTGTGAGACACCCGCACGGGGTGTCTCTACTGCATTTGCGGAATCAAATCGTTGGGAGTGATATAGGGTCAATGTAAAAAAGCGGTTGTTAAACTGCATTTGCCACATCGCCCTTACTATTATACCCCACCCTCACTGCACGCAAAACTCTGCGCTATCTGCGGGAAACTCCTATAAAATATCTCTCGCAGAGAACGCAGAGAACACAGATTCCGCAGATTTGCCATAAATACGCATTACTTCGGATTGTATGTCTTATTAGTCCCCCTTATCCCTACACAAATATCTGCGACATCTGCGTTCTCTGCG
>WSMN01000129.1 GCA_013316535.1 Muribaculaceae bacterium
AGGCTTTTGCCATCCAATGCCATACGCAACTCCCTGTTTTCAGGAACCTCGGGCATATGAACACCTTTGAGAAGCGATTCCACATAAAGCCCTGTGCCACCGCACACAACAGGTAGTTTCCCCCGGGATTCTATATCATCCACTGCAACGGTAGCATCACGCAAATATTCAAAAAGGTTATACTTGGTTCCGGCAGGGACAACATCAATCAAATGGTAAGGCACATCGCCATACTCACATAAATCTTTCCCGGTTCCCAAATCCATCCCTTTGTAAACCTGACGCGAGTCACCGCTTATTATCTCTCCTCCAAAAGCATGTGCGCAATCAACGGCTCTTCGGGTCTTTCCCGAAGCGGTAGGGCCGACAATTGCCAGAACAGGTCTATGCTTCATAAGACATCAAAATCAACGGGTTCCACCTTTGACTTTAGGCAAGCGCATAAACAGTCTGCGCAAAGGATACCAGAATTCATCTTCATTATGCCTGGCCACCTTAAGCCATTGATGGTCGTTATAGTCAACCTCCCAGTTCTTCAAATCCCGCAAATGAAAAGTTGGACGATAATGTTTTATCTTGTACAGACGCCGGCCATTCCTGTCATATGTTTTCCAGGCCATCGCTATTCGATAAATCCGCTGTATCTCCGCCACGAAATCACGGTCGACAAGACATTGCTGCGCCATCTGGAATACATTCCCTAAGGTGAACCATTCCCCTTGCAGCTTTGAATCCCCGATTTCTTCAGTAGAGCCAATAAAGGCAAAATAATGAAATATATTTTGGTATGTCACACCATCAGGACTGGTATAGGCATGCTTAATTTCAGCATCACGGATTCCCGTGAAATCGCTGAACAGCCTGACAGCCTCATTCAAATCATCACGTTCACGATAGTTTGTTCGTATCACCACCGGCGTGTCAAATCGTTTCACCTTGGCTCCATTGGGATAATGAGCTTCCGTAGGATAGAAATTCATGAAAATACGGTCATCGGCAATCACAAGGAAACGCCAGGTGGTGGCACCAGGACGCTCAACGAAATGTCCCTCATCATTCTTACAATAATAGACCCATAACGAATAATACCGCATTCCCAGATATATCAGAGAAAGCACATACATTGCCATGGGCATCCATATGAAGAAGAACAAGTCAGCTTGATTCAGATTGGTGTTTACATAATGAAAAAGATAGTACACCCAATCTACCACCGATAATCCGAGAGATAGGAAAAAAAGCAGACCGGTCTGATAGCGCCACTCCTTACGGAACAAATCGCCCACAAAACCATGTTCAATTACATTGCCATAGCGCATCTTGCATCTTTGGCACACCAAAGGTTCGGAACGCTCCAGCCAAAACCACAAAGTAACCACCATTGCCACCGGAGCTGTTATCAAAATCACTATTACCGGCGAGTTCAGATTATACGGTTGCCCTGTAATCTCATACATGTTTTCACCGCTTCCGAAAAAATACAGACCCACAAGAGCCAGTGCGGTTATCATCATCACCGTCGAGACCTGTTGAATCAGCCGGGAGCAGGATGGCACATCGCGCTTACGCAGTTCAGCGTGCACCAACTGCAATACAACAAAAAACAATATGTTTATTGGCGCAAGCCACTGCCTCGGCACTATCGGGGCGAGCATGGTCAGGACAGTGAGCAACCCCACAGCCACCGCCCAATTACGCCACAATCCGAAGATTGCAACCGACATGCCTTCTCGCCTTTGGGTTGAACGGAACATTACAGATTTGCTTTAAAATATTCAATCATGCGGCCATACACCAATGCACGTGCATCACAACCGTTTATGGAATGGTTCATGTTAGGGAACAGGAACATGTCGCAATAGCGGTCAGCTTGCTGCAGCCTCCCCACGAACTCCATAGTATTCGACATATGAACATTGTCATCGGCCGTTCCCGACATTAATAACAACCGGCAGTTCATTTTGTCAGCACGGTTGACCGGTGCTCCGGCATCATATCCCTCCGCATTTTCCTGTGGGGTAAGCATAAACCGCTCGCTATAAACAGTATCATAATAACGCCACGATGTGACAGGCGCTATCGCAACACCGGCTTTAAAATTATTTTCATGTGTGGTAACAGCCATCAAGGTCTCATATCCGCCATAGCTCCAACCTGCGATACCGATGCGATCAGAATCCACATAAGACAACGTAGATAAATACTGTGCGGCGTTCAACTGGTCTACTGTCTCATAATGACCGAGGCGCTTATAAACCACATCTCTGAAAGAAGTGCCACGGCCACCTGTACCACGGCCATCGACACACACCACAATGAACCCTTGGGTAACGGCATAATAATCCCAATCCATCCTCCATCTGTTTACAACTTCCTGAGAACCGGGGCCACTGTATTGCCACATTATCACAGGATACCGGCGGGAGGCATCAAAATCAACAGGCTTAAGCATATAGCCGTTCAACGTGGTTCCATCAGATTGCATGGTGAAAAATTCCTTACCGGCACACGATGTGTAACGGGCAGCATAATCGGAATTATCCTCAATAACGCGCAGTTTCTTCCCTTTCACATTATGAAGGGAATAGACATTAGGCGTAGTGGCATTGCTGTAATTCAGCACAAAATAGTTCATCGCAGGTGAAAAATCAGCAACGCCCCATCCTTCGGTCGCTGATAGAGGCTCCATTTTTTTCCCTTGACGGTCTATTTTGTAGACAACGCGTTGAAGCGCATTGTGAGAATCGGATGCCGACAATACCGACGGTTCCGACTGGAGAAACACATTCCCTGCAGCATCCTCTCCATAGTAGGCCGTGACATCATATGGCCCGGAAGTAATCTGACGCAACAACTGGCCATTATAGGAATACTTGTAAAGATGATTCCAGCCGCTGCGTTCCGAAAATATGACGAAACCATCCGCGCCAAACGACATGTTCTCATAAGAAGCAGGATTAAGCCATGCCTTAGCCTGCTCCACCAAAACAGATTTGGCAACAGTAGATTTAGGATTGACAGCATATACCTCCATACGGTTCTGCGCACGGTTCAGCGTAACTATCATGAGCCGCCCTTCTGCTCCATCTCCGCCATATGCTATCCTGGGAATGTATTCTATCTGCGGGTCGCTCAATGGAAGCTCTTTTGTCTTGCGTGTCTCCACATCGTAGCTGTGAACCGATACTCTCGAGTTCGGCTCACCCGCCACAGGATATTTATATGTGAATTGACCC
>WSMN01000130.1 GCA_013316535.1 Muribaculaceae bacterium
GCGTGCCATGGCATGGTTGCTCTTGGAGCCATCCGATTGCCGCAGATATGAATTATAGTTACGGACGGCACCGGCATAGTCGCCGAGCTTCGACTGCGCTTCCGCAAGCCAAAGCGTGGCCTCGGCGGCAACGGCGCTGTCATGACGGCTCATGGAAGCAGCCTCCTGCAGGTGTCTGCGCGCGGCATGTGCATCACCGCTCTGCAACTCACGGGTCCCGAGGGCATAAAGCACCTTTTGTTTGGCAGCCAGCACTTCGTTGCCGGGATGAGGGATTCTCTCGATTGCCGCAAGAGCCGCCGGATAGTTGTTGTCGGTCATATATCCGCTCACTACATGGTCGGCAACCTGTGGAGCAAATTTTGAATCAGGATAGCGTTGCAGGAATTCCTCCAGCATACCTACAGAACTGCCGAACGGCACCTTACCCCCCTGCATTCTTGCCACAGCCAGATTATAGAAAGCTGTTTCCTGCACCTGCGGGGCATTGTTCATGCGGGCGGCACGGTCAAGAGCCAAGGTTGCGGCATTATAATTGTCGAGTTTAAGATATGACTGCCCGATGTAGAGCAATGAACTGTGGCCAATCCGGGAATCCTCCTCCGAAACGGTGGTAAGGTAACGTATCGCATCATCGTAACGACCTGTGCGATAACAGTCAACACCAAGGATATACAATGCGGTGTTCTGCGGATTTGCCTCCATGGCCACATACCGTTCGAGGTATGGTATTGCACCGCTCTCATCACCGAGGCGGTAAAGCGACTCTCCGGCAACACGGTTGGCCTCTGGCATGAAAACGCCATCCACATCGTTGCGGGTAAGCAACGACCTGGCGGAACTTAACGCCTCTTTGTAATCGCCATACAGGAATGCCATCTGCGCCAGATAATAGGGAGCCATGTCACCTGGCATACCGCCCGCAGGAACTTTCCGCATCAATTCGGCGGCACGTGCGTAATCCCCTTTGACATAAGCGATATATCCAAGATAAAAGCGTGCGTTGGCAGCATAGTCCTTGTCATGCGACAACTGCTCATAGATTGGGGCGGCAATATCATAGTCAGCAAGCTTCAGCAGACAATACCCCTTTCGATAAAGCCTCGCCGAAGCAAGCGATTTGTCAAGCGATCTGTCGGAAACGCGGTTATAGGCTTTCAGTGCAAGCGCATAGTCACCTTTGCCATACCACACATCGGCCACGGCCAGCAACGCCCTCTCGCGCCATGGTGATGCCGGATATTTCTGCAAGAACTCCTCCAGCAGAGCCATGACATCCTCGCCAGGCACCGACATAGCCGCCAACGCACGGGCAAACTCGCCGCGCTCGGCCTCGGAGGATGCCGGGAAAAGACGCAAGGCTTCATTCATCTGGTCGATGGTTCCGCGCGGATTGCCGTCGTCGAGCATCATGTTCCCGCGCACCACATATCCCTGTGCATCCGGGTCATTGAGATTTCCCGATGAGGAGACTTCAGCAGCGGCCTGCGACATAGCGGAGCCGCACATCCCCCCTGCACCCATCATGCAAACAGCCGCCACCCGTGCGGCTTTTCCTATCGCTTTCTTCATACGCATCAGTTTCATCCCCGGAATCCACCCGTTCAAATCACAAAGTTACGAAATTACATCCGATCTAGACAACTTATTAATCTCGCCGGCATCAAATTTTCGATGCACCGGCAGACAAGCCCTTTGCCTCCACCCGATGTGGCGGCAAAGGGCTTGTGAGGATGGGCGGTTATTGCTATCTTTGTGAAATGATGTCAACGGTTAACGACGCCATCCGCACAGTAGTCGCGGGCATTGTGGCACTCCTCGCCACATTCCCCGCCGCCATGGCCTGCCCAGCACAGAGCCGCGCCGACTCACTCTATGCGGCGGCCTCGGATAAATTCCACGGAGGGGAACCGTCAGCCGCCATGGAGGACCTGTTCAGCATGATTGAAATATGCGAGAACAACAATAACGGCGTGCCCGGTGAGAAGCATTCACGCGCATGTCTGATGCTTGGAAACATATATCTGTCGTATGGCGACAATCATAACGCGACCCGCTTCTACGAACGCGGTATATCGCTGACCTCCGACCCGGCCCAACAGCTCAAGTTCACCTACAACCTTTCCGTGGCCACGGCACTCGGCGGCGACGAACGAAGCGCACGACACTACAATGCGGTTCTGAAGGCGCTTAATCCCGCAGACAGCGCCCTGTGGCTCTACGATTGCACCCTTAGCGACGGAATCATCGAAAAGACCTACGGCGATTCAATCCAAAGCGTGGTTTTCTACAAGAAGGCACTGCATATAGCCGACAGCCTGCGGTTGCCGCCGGCAAAATATGCCGTCGCCCCGTTAAGCGAAATCGTGGAACACTACCACAAGCAGGGCAAGCTCGACTCCCTGAGCCACTGGCTTGGAATCTATGAGCAGGTTGCATTGAAAAGCCATTATCCCTACATAATAGCCGACTGCCAACGCAACTTCATGGAACTGTACATCAAGACGGGCGAACGCGACAAGGCTCTCGAATACAGCCGCCGCTACCTCGAATCCATGGACTCGCTGGTGAATGTGGGCAATTTCATGCGGGTCACCTCTAAAAGGGAACGGCTGCGCGAGGCTTCGGCAGAGGCCCAGATAAAGGAACTGCGGTTCACCGTGTCAAAACAGAAATTTGTCATCGCCGCAATTGCCGTCATCGCGGCGATAGCGGCGATAGCATGGCTGGTAGTCAAGAAAATGAGGGGCAACATGCGCCACTTGTTCGCACGGAACCGTGAGCTTGCCATGCTCGAGACCGAGATAATCGACGGGAAAGACACATGCAATGGCTCCGGCTTGCCCAATTCGGAACCCCCCGGCACCGACTGCGACGACCGCAGAGACACCCCGCGCCAATGGAAAGAACTCATGCACCTGGTCAACAGCGCGGTCAGCGACCCGGCCAACTTCTGCGATCCCGAGTTCTCGATAAACATTCTGGCGCGGCTATGCAATTCAAACACACGCTACATCTCACAGGCAATCAACGAAACCACCGGCGACAACTTCAGGACACTCGTCAACGGCTACCGAATACGCGAGGCTCGCCGGAGGCTCACTGCCGACCCGTCATTCGCCGACCTAACCATTTCAAGCGTCGGTGAAAGCGTCGGTTTCAAATCCGCGTCAAATTTCATAAATGCTTTCA
>WSMN01000034.1 GCA_013316535.1 Muribaculaceae bacterium
ACTTAACACTCCTTATTGTATTTTGTATGTTTAAAATAAGTCAAGACAACTTCACTCTCTTACATTGCCTCTAAAAATCTTTTGGCAAAAATTTGGGCAATATATAAAAAACGAAAAGTGTGCTTCTTCACAGAAACACACCTCCCTCATAACCAAAATTCAAGTATATATGTCGTTTTCGTCTAACAAACGTTTACGAATTTCGTGGTGGTTTTAGCTCACATCAAAAAGCGTGAAACTTGGATTAAACCACACCGCAAAGTTAATGCTTTTTCGGCCTGTGTTGCCTCGGATTGAGTTAAATGGTGTTAATTGTTGCTGCCGTATTGTCTACAAGGACGATTTTTGTAGAATCAGTAGGATTCGTCAGCAGAGGGGAATGCCAGGGTTTTCACATCGGAGATGTAGTTTTTCACAGCATTGTCGATAGTTTCGGCAAGGTTGGCATACAGGCGCAGGAATTTCGGCCGGAAACCAGAGTTCATGCCGAGCATATCCTGCAATACAAGCACCTGTCCGTCGGTGCCGGAGCCTGCTCCGATTCCTATGGTGGGGATAGCCAGTTCCTGTGACACGCGTGCTGCCAGCGGCGCGGGTATTTTTTCAAGCACGAGCGAGAAGCACCCGAGTTCTTGAAGCATCAGGGCGTCCTCCATGAGCTTCTGTGCCTCGGCATCGCCCTTGGCTCTGATTCCGTAGCCGCCGAATTTGTTGACCGATTGTGGGGTCAGGCCAAGGTGGGCCATCACGGGGATTCCTGCCGACAGGATTCTTTCAACCGATTCCTTTACCTCACGGCCCCCTTCGAGTTTTACTGCCGAGGCTCCGCTTTCCTTCATTATGCGTACGGCCGAACGCAGTGCCTCATCAGGATTGCCTTGGTATGTGCCGAAAGGCATGTCGACGATAACCATTGCTCTTTGGGCGCCGCGTGTAACGCATTGCGCGTGGTATATCATCTGGTCGAGGGTTATGGGAAGGGTCGACCCGTATCCGGCCATTACGTTTGCGGCTGAATCGCCCACGAGAATCAGGTCGATTCCGGCGGCATCTACAAGCGAGGCCATTGTATAGTCGTAGGCAGTTATCATCGCTATTTTTTCACCTGCCTGTTTCATTTTGGCCACCGTGGAGGTGGTGACTTTTTTTGGTATATCGATTGTGTTGGTTGACATCGGGTTTGTTATATCTGTTTATGCTGAAAAAGGCTGTTCTCCGTTTGGGAGAAGAGCCTTTTTCATGGTTTTGAATTTCGTTATCCGGTGATTATTTCGCGGCCTGGAGGCGTGCGCGGTCGAGCAGTTTCTCGACATCGATGTTATGTGCCTGGCCGTAGAGGGGATAGTCGCGGACAATTTCCTCATACAGGCCGGCTTCTTCATTGTGCTTGCCCTGGGCAGCATAGACGCGGGCGAGCTTCATCATGAAGAAGGGGGTGTAGGCGGGGTTTGCGTTGCTGGTGGAAATCGCGTCCTTGAAAGCATTTACGGCTTCATCGAGGCGGTCGAGGTTGACGAGGCAGTCCCCTTTGAGCGATTTTGCGCCTGCACCTATGATTTCATCCTTTACGGAGTATTTTTCCACATATTTGAGGGCGTCCTCATATTTTCCGTCCTGATAGAGAAGGATTGCGCTTTGCAGGGCGGCGCGGTTGGCGGCGTCATAGCTGCCTTCGTCGGCCAGGGCCATGTATTGCACCATGGCGGTGGAGTCGTTGCCCTGGGCAAGCTGGAGGTCGGCTGCGCCAATGCGGTCGTTCTGTTTCTGTACTCCGGGATTACGGAAGAAATAGACATAGGCGAGCACGATTGCCGCAATGGCGATTACCACCAGGGAGCACACCATGATGATTTTTTTGTTGTCCTGTACCTTTTGGGTCATCGCGGTCAGCGAATCATTCACGCTGTCGAGACCGGTTTCAGGAGTCTCTTGAATCTTTTTTGACATGGATTATGACGGTTATTTTGTTTATACAAGCTTGGTCGGGGTGCCCGGAGCCAGAAAAATGGCGGTCAGGTGTGAATCAACAATTTGTGTGGACGCGCTTATACGCGTCCATACTGATGACTGTGAATCATTGGTTCCATCAGGTTCTGAATCACCCGTTCAGAGCGCAAAATTAATGAATTGAGTGTAAACGGCAAAAAAAATCGGGTCATATTCCGATTTTTTTGAAATTTAAGCGTTAACTTTATACGCATCAAAATGATTTTTACAATGACTAAAAGAGATATTTCAATTGCGTTTGAGGAGCTGGTATACGACGAACTTCCCGCCGACGAGCGTGCTTTGGCCGACATGGCCATGGAGGCTACGGAACGCAGCTATGCTCCTTACTCGCGTTTCCGTGTGGGGGCTGCCATCGCGCTCGACAACGGGGTGCTGGTACCCGGGTCCAATCAGGAGAACGTGGCGTACCCTTCCGGCACCTGTGCCGAACGCAGCGCCTGTTTTTATGCCCATGCCCGTTACCCCGAGGCGAAGTTCGTGAAGATTGCCGTCGCCGCCCGCGGCACCGACGGGGAGTTTACGACGGAACCTACAGCGCCATGCGGAGCCTGCCGTCAGGCTTTGCTTGAATATGAGGTGCTGGCGGGGCATGATGTGCCTTTGCTTTTGGTCGGGCGCGACACGATTTATCGCCTTCCTTCGGTGCGTTCCACATTGCCTTTCGCATTTTCGGAATTTTGAGTATCTTTGCAAGGCAAATCAGTTCATTAGTAAAATTGGATACAGACCCTTTACCATGTTTTGAAAGCGCCTTTGGCGCTTTTGCCGCTTACGACCTCCCCTTGGCAACGATGGGCGGCATCAATTTCGGCGTGGCACAGATAGTTGCCCTCGCCTGTGCCTTGGTGGCACTGTTGGTTTCAGGATTCGTCAGCGGAAGCGAGATTGCATATTTCTCCATAACCCCGCAGCAGGCCGAGGAACTTGACGAATCGCCGCGTTCCTGCGCCATCAGGCGTTTGCTGGCTATGCCCGAACGTTTGCTGGCAACCATACTTATAGCCAACAATCTTGTCAACGTTACCATCGTTGTGCTGATGTCGTTCGCCCTGTCGGATTTGTTCGCGCAGATGCCGGGGTGGCTCGATTTTTTGTTGCAGACTGTGCTGCTCACATTCCTCATCCTTCTTTTTGGAGAAATCATCCCTAAACTTGTGGCCAACACCTCGCCGATAGGGTGGGCGCGTTTTGCTTCGTCCGGGCTTGGTTTTTTCGTGAACTTGTTCTATCCGGTATCGTCGGTGCTTGTCCGCTCCACCAAGCTTGTCAATCGTGTCGTCACCAAGCAGAGCCGCAACATAACTGCCGATGAGCTTGGCCAGGCTCTTGAAATAACCTCTGTGGAGGGGAGGCAGGACAAGGCCATGCTGGAAGGCATATTGAAATTCGGCGATACCACGGCCTCGGAGATAATGACCCCGAGGGTGGATATCGTGGGGCTGGATTTCGATATGACGTTTGCCGAAGTGATGGAAGTTGTGGTGGAGAAGGGCTATTCGCGTATGCCCGTGTTCGGAGATTCGCAGGATGATATCCGAGGGGTGCTTTATTCCCGGGATTTGCTCCCATATATTAATGTGTCCTCCTCTGACGATGGGGACGGGTCGCACCGTGAGCCGGTTGACAGCGGTTTCAAATGGCAGACTCTGATACGCAAAACGCATTTTGTGCCTGAATCGCGCATGATTGACGACCTGATGGAGGATTTCCGCAAGTTGAAAATCCACATGGCGGTGGTGGTCGATGAGTTCGGCGGCACCCAGGGTGTGGTGACCCTTGAGGATGTCCTTGAGGAGATTGTGGGCGATATAAACGATGAATACGACGAGGAGGAGCAGACCTACCGGCGGCTTCCCGACGATACGTTCATATTCGAGGGTAAAACCCTCCTTACTGATTTTTTCCGTATAACCGGGCTTGAGGAGGCCGATTATGCGCCTGTGGCCGGGGATTGCGAGACGCTTGCGGGGATGCTCCTCGCTATCAAGGGCGATTTCCCAAAGGAGAAGGAACCGATGGTCTACGGGCGGTGCCGTTTCTTGGTGCTTCATGTTGAGCACCATCGGATCGCCTCGGTGCGTGTGAAGGTCATGTCAGAGGTTCAGACGGAATGACGCTATAACGTGACCTGCGCATGGAGTTGCTTCGTTTGCCTGATAAGGGCGTTACTGTTTATGGCTGTGCCATTGGCGATGGCGCGTGCCTTGCTGATGAGCGTAAGGCCGTGGGGGAACTGCTTGAGGAGGCATTCGCATGGAAAGGATGCGCCGTGTCGCTGGGACATACAGAATCGGGCGCTCCATATGTTGCCGGTCTGCCGGAATCCATATCCGTGACCCATTGCCGGGGGCTTGCTGCGTTGGCCGTGTGTGCCAACGGATGTAGAGTGGGGATAGACGCGGAGGCCTCAAGTCGAGGCGCACAATTGCGCCGTGTTGCCGGGAAATTCCTTTCAGGGGAACAGCATTTGCAATGGGGGGATGCTGATGTGTCGTTATTGCGGGCCTGGACCATAAAGGAAGCCCTCTATAAGGGGGCAGGGATAGCGGGATTGCCTCTGAAGGAGATTCCGTTGGCCATGCCGGAGGCTATGGGTGGAAGTATGGGACAAAACAAAGTGTCCGTGCGAGGGGGTGCGTTCGGATTATATGATGTTGAAATCCCGTGGTTTGACGGCCTGGTGACACTGGCGGTTGAAAATTTGGAACCGTGGAAGGGTTGATTTCCCTGAAAATTGCTTAAATTTGCCTCAAACGAAAATAACTTAATTCAATACCCGACACGAAATGAAACGATTCCTATTGCTCCCGCTCATGGCCATTGCCATGGTTTTCGGAGCTTCGGCACAGAGCAGCAAGACACCTGATGTGGCCAAACGCCAGTTCCAGGTGTTCGGAGTGGCTTTCTATAATCTTGAAAACCTCTTCGACACAATCAACAACAACGGCAAATATGACCTTGAGTTCTCCCCGCAGGGCGCACGTCAGTGGAACGGAGACAAGTACCGTTCTAAAATTGCCAATCTCGCCCGTGCCATAACCTCTTTCACCACTCCCTCCACACCCAATGGCCCGGCTTTCATCGGTGTGTCGGAGATAGAGAACCGCAGTGTTCTTGAGGACCTTGTGAAGGCTGTTGACGAGCGGCTGCGCTCGGAAGGCCGCAAGCCCTGGAACCTCAAGGTGGTGCATCATGACTCCCCCGACCGCCGTGGCGTGGATGTAGGAGCCCTCTATAACGAGCGTTATTTCAAATTCATCACTGTGAGCAACACCCCGCTGGTGATTCCCGACAAACCCGATTTCCGCACACGCGACCAGATGTGTGTCACAGGGCGCATGGGTGCCGACACTGTCAGCATCATCGTGAACCACTGGCCCAGCCGCCTGGGCGGCCAGGCTCAATCGTCGCCGCTGCGCGAGGCGGCAGCAGCGACAAGCAAACATATAGCTGACTCTATATGGGCGATTCGTCCCAACGAGGGTGTCATCGTGATGGGTGACCTTAACGACGATCCCTATGACAAGTCGTGTGCCAAGGTGCTTGGTGCAGCTAAAAAGCAGAATGGTGTCGGATCTCACGGATTCTTCAATCCCTTCTGGAGCCTGCTCGACAAGGGTATAGGCACATTAGCCTACAACAGCTCTTGGAATCTTTTCGACCAGATTATCGTCAGCGGCTCGCTGCTCGAGGATAACTCCGGTGCCGGCCACCTGCATTTCTATGATGCCAAGGTGCTTAATTTCGATTTCCTGAAAGATACCGAAGGGAACCGTCAGGGCTATCCGCGCCGCACATTCTCCGCAGGTATGTTCCTTAACGGTTACTCCGACCATTTCCCCACCGAAATACTGTTGCGCCGCGTGGTGGTTCCGCGCACTCGCTGACCACTGCATTCTGTGCAACCGCATGTAGAGCCGCCATATGTGGCGGCTCTACTGCGTTTGTTCGTAATCTTTCAAGGCCGGGTACATACGGGGTCGGTTGCAAAAGCCGGTTGAACAGTTAAAAGAGGCTCCCCAGAAAAAGTTGCCCCGGCTGCCGTCAGGAACAGTGGTTGCATGGATTGGTCTGCGGTCTCTGCGGAATATGGCATGAGGTGTGGAATAATCTCTCGCAGATAACGCAGATGGCGCAGATGGTTTTGCGTGCGGCGGGGGATGCAAACAGAAGAAACTTTATGCGTAGGCAAATCTGCGGAATCTGCGTTCTCTGCGAGAGGATTTTGTATTTGTAGAGGGGCTTTCCGCAGATTCTACATCGGCTCCACATACGGTATATGCAAACGTGGTAGAGACGGCACTTGCCTTTTCAAAAAATCGAATGATTTTCGGCTGACTGGGATTATATGCGACGGAAACGAAGCCAATCTTCGCTTCCGTAGCTTAAGAAGAATGTTGTTCCGTCGCTTTCAATCATTATAGCTCCTTCTTCGTCCCAGTTGCGTTGGCCGTGCCATTTGATTTCGAGGACATAATATACTTCATCCTCTTCCTGGTAGGCGCTTATGCGGTAGTCATCAAATATGTCAGAGCTTCCGTATTCGTCGCTGGCATACATCCAGCCGGTTCCATCGGAGTTGAATTTGCTGTATTCCCCATCTTCGTCAATCCATAGGCCGACGAGTTTTTTGCTCATGGAGGAGGTGTTGTCCCCCTTGTTGCCCCCGTCGGGTTCGTTGCTGCCGTCATCGTCGCCGCAGGCGGTGACGGAGGTGCTGATGGCTACGGCGGCAAACAGCAGCATGAGCAACCGCCATAAATTGATTTTTTTGATTGTGTCCATTGTAAAATGTCAGGTGTTTTGAAGGTCGGGTAATTGAAAACTGCGGGCATCGGCAATGTGGAATGCGATGTGATGCCCGCAGCTCAACAAAAGCAATTTTTTCGTGTGTTTTTACTTATCAAAAGTTTATACCGACACCAACCTTGAATGTTGAGGTGTTGGTTTTCTTGCAGAGAGAAATGAAGTCAGTTCCATAGGAGAGACCAATCCATAATTGCTTGTAGTTTATGCCGGCTCCAATGTGCCAACCCATTTGAAAGCGTTTCCAAACGGCATCTTTGTTGTCGTTAAGGTCTTTCTTGTCGAACATGTTTGTGTCGAGCTTGATGTCGGAGTCTTCAATGTATTTGTCAAAGTCTTTTTGTTTGTCGCTGTCCTTGAATTCCACTTTGTATTTCTGCTTGCCGACAATATTGAACTTGAAGTTCAGTCCCAGGAATGGTTGTATGGAGAAATCTGGGTTTACATTGAACTTGTATGCGACATTCACGGGAATGGCCAGGCTCATCAATGTGGTTTTGACGGATTCGGAATCACCGTACTGCAGATATTTCTCTTCTACATCGTTGGACTTGAATCCTGCCGAGAAGTCTACACCTGTTTCAAGGAAGATGGGGAGTGTTTTTGACAGGCTGAAACCATGGATGTAGTCAATGCTCACGCCGCTCAAGGAAGTGTTGTCGCCTTTGTCGGGGCTGATTGTCTCGCTCATGAACGATACGGATAGGCGGTCGTAAGGATTGGTGTCCTTGATGCTGCCTGCAGCGTTGGCTGATGCGGCGTTGGAGTTGCTTGTGTTGGCGAACTGTGCAGAGGCGGTCGCGGTCATTGCGAGCGCCCCGGCGAGCATGATTGCTTTGATTGTCTTCATTGTGAAAAATATTGGTTTAAATGTGTTTCTGCAAAAGATGTACGGGTTATTGGCGGAAGGCCATGCGCCATATGTTGGCAGTGCCTTCGGCGTCGCCGCGCTGCGACACGAAATAGATGTGCTTGCCGTCGTTGCTCCACACTGGGCTAAGGTCGTCGGCGGCATGGTGGGTGAGCTGTCGGAGGTCTGTGCCGTCGAGGCGGCATACGAAAAGGTCGGTGTTGGGATATACGAAACCTGGCCCCTGCAGGTGTGAACTGCCAACAAATAGCATCCATTGCCCGTCGGGCGACACCACCGGGGAGGTGAATGAACGGTCGGGGTCGGACACGAGACATTCCTCCACCCCTGTTTCGTAGTTTATCTTCCATATTTCCGATTGGCCTGTGGCAGAGGAACGCGAAACCACCAGCGATGTTTCACCAGGACGCAGCACGGGGTAGGGGTTAAGCCCCTGTGAGTAGCTGGCCAGGAAATTGTCGGCGAGGTTGTAGCTCCATATGCCGCAACCGTTGTTTTCGGTGCGTGTGAAGAATACCTGTTTGCCCTGTGGGTCGACAATCGGGGAGTAGTCGTTTGCGCCGGAGGTAATCTGTCGGCACACATAGCCGTTTTTGGCATCGGTGCGGAATATCGATGTAGTGTTTCCGCGTGTCTCGGCGAAATACAGGTCTTTGCCGTCGGAGGAAAACGAAAAGTCGATTACCCCGGTGCGGTTGGTGCGCTGGCGAGAGCCGCCCTGCTTCAGGAGGTCTTTGATGAATATGTTGGTAGCGTTGTTGCGGAACGAGAGGTAGGCTATCTCTTCGCTTTTCGGCAGGGGTGCAAGCACGCGGTTGGAGAACCAGCTGATTCCCTGTCCGCGGCGCACCACCTGAGGCAGGCACACATAGTCGCCCTTGTTAGTGATTTTGGTCAGTTCGAGCCCGCTTTCTTCCGGCACTGACACCACGGAGTAGTCGATTGTTTGAGCCGAGATGCCGGTTTGGCCTGCGGCAACGATTGCAAGAACTGCGAGCAATCCCGATTTCAGAGTTTTTGACATGTGTGTCGGTGGATTCATAGGGTTTGTGATTGGCAATTGGAATCAAACGGTGCAAAATTACGTAAAAGGGTTGTAATTACCCCCCATATGGTTAAACTTTGTTAATGGATGGGCTGGCGTTGCCTTCGGGCTTATGCCGAATGGGGGCAATGTAAAAATTCGGTTATTAACAACGGCAGTAGAGACGCCCCGTGCGGGCGTCTGATAACCATAAGTTCGATGTTCAAGTGTTCATGGGATATAGGAGATGCCTGCACGGGAAGGAGACGCCCGCACGGGGCGTCTCTACTGCGAACGTATTGGGTTAAACAGCGCGTTGGAGGCGGGTGCAAAAAAAGAGCCCCCGGTTCCGGGGTGGGCGGAACCGGGGGCTGAGAAGGTTATAGTTTCTTTGTCAGGCTTTTTGATAAAGTCAGAAAAATGCCTTCTCTTGCTATTATAAACGCATGGGGCGGTTTATGGTTCGCAGGGGGAGGCATTTATTCATTGCGCAGAGTGTGAGCGCGGAGGGTTATTTGGTCAGAGCGCCCGTGAGGGTCTCGGCACCGAGGTCTACGTCAACTTTGCCGCTGTCGTTGGTGGGTCGCATCAGCAGGGTGCCGATGCGGGCATTGGTGAGCGAGATATTGTTGTTGCTGTTTTCGGGCTGGAGAACGAGGGTGTCGACAGGCGAGCTGTCGAGGTTGTCGAAGGTATAGGAGTGGCTGTCGTTAAACAGGAGGTTCACCCGGCGCATCGGCGATGCCTTGGCTGTGAATCTGCCGTCCCAGCAATAGCGTGCCTCGGTGGTGAGTGCCGTTATGCGGCAGCTGTCGAGATGAAGGTAGTATATACCGGCGATGCTGACGGACTCGGAGGCGATGCCGTGGAGCGACAGGGTGTTGCGCCCCATTTCGCCGACGGTGACCTCATGTAGCTGTGATGCGGATGGGATGCGAAGCGTGGCCGGAAGGTCGGTCGAACTCCAGTAGCGGCTTCCGTCCTCGAGTGCCTCGATTTCCGGCACGGTCAGGCTGACGGTGAGTGTCCCGTCGCTTGCGTTGATTTCAGCCCATTCGCTCCAGCCGCCGGTCATGGTGAACTGTGGTGCCTGGATGGTGCTGTCGGCAAGGATGTCGAGCTGTAATTCGGTGTAGATTTGCGATTTATCGATGCGTTTCACCACAAGGCGGCTGAACATGGGCGTTTCGGTGGTTATCGTCTTGCCTGATGTCCGCCCGAGCGGAGAGGGATTGCTGCGCAGCAAGAGGAGGAATATGAAAGGATAGATGAATGCGGCCGCTATCCCCGTGGTCACGAGTGCAATCAATATGTAGGTGGTTCGTTTCATTTTTCAAGAGTGGTGTTGGTGCTACAATAATCGGAATAGAATGCGGCGAGTTCCCCGGGTGTGATGCCCAGGAGCTGCAGGCGGTGGAAAAGCTGTGGCATGTCGCCCCCGAGCAATTCCTCACGGCGCATTGAGTGGGCTTTTTTCACTGCGTCGGGGCAGATGAAATAGCCGATGCCCCGTTTGTTATAGATGATTCCGAGCGATGCCAGGTGGTCGTAGGCACGCATCACGGTGTTGGCGTTGACCTCCACCTGGGCGGCATATTCCCTTACGGAGGGGATGCGGCTTTCGGGCGGGAATGTGCCGTCGAGCACACGGTCGCATATTGAGTCGGCTATCTGCAGGTAGATGGCTTTGTTGTTTTTTTTGAACTGCATGTTTAGTCTTTTTTATCGTGATTGCCTGTCACCATTGGCGTACAACATCGGTTTCCCGCAAGCGTGCATAGGCAATGGCATAATTCATCAGAGTGAGTCCCGATAATAGGTATGCGTAGGTGTGCGCGTCCATCAGGAACATCGGTGGTATCCCCGTGCGGCCGAGTATATCGAACCCGATACTGAACCCTGCTTTGAGGGTGAATAACATCGCCACAAGAATCAGCGATGCCGCCCAGAATGTCTTCGGGAAGGAGAGGCGGGGCCATACGGTGCTCCCGAGGAAGAAAAGCGACTGCAGGAAGAGGGGGATGAATATCAACATGCTAAGGAACGTGGACTGGTAGCCGTTGAATAGCGGGCCGAGCTCGTCGGGACGGAAAATCTTGCCGTAGGGTGTCAGCATCGAGAACAGCCAGTAGTTGAGATATTCGGCAAGCCACCAGCCGGCAACGCATACCAGCCATCCTCCGACAACTGATATAAGTAACGCCGACAGGAATTTTTCGAATTGCGATGCGGGGGTGGTTAGGGTTCGCAGCCTCCACTCTTTCGAGGCCATTGAATAGAATGCCGTTGAGGCGAAGAATGATGTCGCGAACATGAAGATGACCGACAGCCATGAGCGGATCATGGCATGATACCTGTGATATGCCTCGGAAATTTGTGTCCCGGGGTTGAATGCCTTGAGCTCAGACATGTCGTTGCCTGAGAACGCTTCGGTGGCACCTTTATACAGCTCCATGGATTCGTGATGGTGCATTGCGGAATATGATACTGTTACGAGTAGCATCAGGCCTGCCGTCACGGCTGCGGACAGCAGGTAGCGGCGGCTGTTTTCACCGATTTCCTTGCGCATGCAGGCTGAAAGGCGGTGAAGGCTGAAAGTTTGGTTGTTGGCTGACATTTTCAAGCGGGTGTTTCGTTGTTGAATATTCCGTTAATGCTTTGTGGGTTGTTGATGGCGAAGTCGAACAGCACTTCGAGGTTGATTTCGGTGTCGTCACCGTCGGTGTTGCGGAGCATTGCGCTCGCGCCTCCGATTCCGGGGATTGAATGCAGCGCGCTGTTGAGAACCGTTTTGTCGGAAGTGGTGACGAACCGCAGGCTCTGCTGTATGCCGCATGTGGGGCGGTCGAGGATAATCCGGTGTTCGTCCATTATAAGGATGTGGTCGAGCAGCCGGTCGATGTCGCGCACCTGGTGGGTGGATATTATTATTGTGCGGTCGTCGGTCATAGCCCCTGCTATGAAACGGCGGAACGCACTTTTGCCGGGGATGTCGAGTCCGTTGGTCGGTTCGTCCATAAGCAGCAGCGATGTGTTGCAGGCCAGTGCGAAACTCATGAAAACTTTCTTTTTCTGTCCCATCGACAATGCCCCTAAGTGCAGGTCGGAGGAAAGCCCGAACAGGTCAAGGTTCCGCCGAAGCGTTTCGTGGGAGAAGCGCGGGTAGAGAGGTGCGTTCAATTTCACATAGCGTTTGAAGGAAATCGATGGAAGCGAGAACTCCTCGCTGACAAGGAAGATGTCGCCAAGGGTTTCGGGCAAACGGCGACGGGTATCGTTGCCTTTGTAAAGAACCGTTCCTTTCTGTGGGGTCAACGCTCCTGCGATGAGATAGAGCAGGGTTGACTTTCCTGCACCGTTGGGACCGAGCAACCCGTAGATCCCACCCGGCTGCATCGACAGGTTGATGCTGTCGAGAATGGGGTGGTGTTGTTTGTAGCCGAACGTTAGGTTTGAGATGTTGAGCATATTGGTGTATTAGTATAATAGTGCACTGCAAATTTATGGCGCGTTTTTGAAATAACCAAATTTTGATGAAGAAAAATGCAGAAAAATTTTGTGGGAGGGGTGGTTTATGCATTTGCCCCCTATGGGCGAAACATGGTAGAGACGGCATTCATGCTGTCTTGTAATAAAGTTACAAGACAGCATGAATGCCGTCTGTACAATTGAATGCCGATTAGGGCACTATCTTAGATGTGGAGTTTTACCGAGGCGAGGAGCGAGCGGGGGAGGGATGGGCCGTAGATGTAGCCGCTGTCGCGGAGGTAACCGCTGTCGAAATCACGTTGGTAGCTGTTGAAGATGTTGGTTACCCCGACGGAGGTTTCGATGCACGCTGTCTGGAATATTTTGAACTCATAGGTCAGTTTCACGTTGGCATCGAAAAATCGGGGTGTGGTGACCGCTTGGTCAACCGTGGTGCCGGAACCTTCCATGTGTTGCACCAGCATCGAGCCCGTGTAGGTTCCCGACACCGAGGCGCGAAAGGCTTTTGTGAATTCGCAGTTCAATGTGAGATACCCGTAGAGGTCGGGGGTGCGGAACATGCGTCGTACGGGAGCCACTTCGGGATTCTCGCTCCATTGTTCGGGCTGTTTGTACCGGCTGCGCTGCCAGGTGACACCTGCCTGGAGTTGCCATCTGGGTGAGAATATCGCTTTACCCTCGATGTTGACGCCCCCCCACGCGTGCGCCTCCGCCGTTATAGCGTTCCAGCACCGCGTTGCCGGCGGCATCCGGTTCGGCGAGTTTGCGCAAGGCGAACACATCGCGCAGGTCGGTGAAGAACCCTTCAATCATCAGGTTGGTCTGAACATTGCCGAAGCGGTGGTAGAGGTCGGCCGATGCGCTCACGCTGTTGCTGCTCTCTTGTTTCAGTCCTGGGGCGAGGATTGTCACCACACGCTCCCCTCCCACTATCGCTACATGGAAATCCTCGTCGTAGGCTTGCGGGGAGCGGAATCCGGTGGAATATGAAAGCCTGAAATTCATGGATTCCGAAGGGTTGAAACGAATGTTGGCGCGCGGTGAGACAATCGGCTTTGAAATCATGGAATGCTTGTCGATTCGTGCTCCCACAAGGAATCCCCATCGGTCATCGCGCCATTCGTTTTGCAGGTATCCGCTGAAAATGTTGACCCGTTGGGTTATATCGTGGTCATAGCCTATGGTTATGTCGTTAAGGAAGTTGTAATTATATTCCAGCCCGGCGACCAATTCCGAGGGCATGAACCAAAGGCGGTTGAAGCTGCGGTTGAACTGTGCGCCGGAGGTCACCACGAGGTCGTGGGTACGCCCGTAGGCATCGGGGTCCTGTTCGCTGCCGTAATAGCTTTTGCGGCGGGTGTTCTGCATGGCGGCGAAAATGTTGAGATGGTTTGTGCGCGAATGATTCCAGATGTCGAACGAAGCCTCCCCTCCATGTATGTCATGTTCCACCTCCTCGGCAATCCAGGCTTCATGTGCAGGGACATCGAGGTTGTCGCCGCCGCGCCGGTATTCGTGGGTGCCGTGGTATTCGAGCGTCAGACGGGTATCGTCGGAGGTGCGCATGAATGTGCGCAGACCCATTGTCTGCGTTTTCAGTTTCGCCGCTTCGGTGAATCCGTCGCCGTTGTGGTCATATCCGTCGCGGTAGCGGTTCTGCCCGTAAATCATCAGGCCGATTTTGTTGTTGTTCCCAACCACCGAGGCATTGAGCGTGGTGTTGTTGTCGAATGCCCCGGAGATGCCGATTGATGAGATGGTGTGGCTCACTTCGGCATAGTTCGCCTCCGGGTCGCGGGTTATTATGTTGACTGTCCCTCCGATGGCCGAGGAGCCGAACAGTGCCGAGCCTCCGCCACGCATCACTTCTACCCGCTCTATCATGTTGGCAGGTATCTGCTCAAGTCCGTAAACCCCGGTGAGTGCGGAGAAAACGGGACGTGAGTTCATCAGAATCTGGGAATAGTGGCCGTCGAGCCCGTTGATGCGCACTTGTGTGAAACCGCAGTTCTGGCAGTCGTTTTCCACGCGCACGCCCGGCTGGAAACTCAATCCGTCGGCGAGCGAACAGGCGTTCACCATGTCGAAGAGCTTGTTGTTTATCACGCTTACCAGCACAGGGCTGTTTCGTCGTTTCTGTTCGCTTTTGCTGCCGGTGACCACAACTTGGTCGAGCATGAAGGCGTCCGGGGTCACGTCGAAGTTGATTTCGGCTGTCTCCCCTTTCTTGAGGTCGACATCGCGTTTTTGTGTGGCGTAGCCCATCATTGCGGCTTCCACGGTGTAGTGACCCGGTTTTATATTGCGCATGGAATAATGCCCTGTGGCATCGGTCTGGGTGCCTATGGTGGTTCCGAGCAGGCGGATGGTATAGTAGGGGAGGTGCTCACCGGACTCCGTGTCGACTACATGTCCGGTTATGTGTGAGTCGGAAGGCTTTGAACCTGTAGTGGATGGAGCATCGGATGCATGCCCCGACAGTGCCGACACAATCAATGCCGACGCAAAAAGCATTTTGCGTATAATCATGGGATGGAATGTTACGTGAATAGGATATGTTTCAATGAATAGTCGCCTTTTGGGCCTATTCACGCAACTGGAGGCGCGCGCCATGACTGCATGACGCAACTTGACTGTGCTCGATTGCTTGCGGGTGCACAGCAGATGAGCGTGGCGGTTACATATGGTGCCGTCCATTCGGTTTCATGCACCGCCTCCATCACTGACAACGCGCTGTTGAACCCGGCGATGCTGTCGAGCGACTGCCCTGAATGGGTGTGATGTCCCGAGGGTAAGTAGGGGTGCGAATGGACGATTATCCTGTCGCCGAGAATGTGTGTGTGGACGCATAGGGTGTTGCCGCAATAGAAAAATGCGAAAACTCCCAGCAGCAACGCCGCAATCAGTTTGTTATGCCTATGCTCCATTCGGGTGCAAAGTTAGTGAAAACTTTTCATATCGTGTCACGCTCTAACGGTTAGCTGAAGATGAATCGTTCTTAAAACGATTGGTTGTAACTTAGCTATAGCGATGAAGCGATATGTGATAATTTTTGCCTTTGCATTGGCTGCAATGCTACAGGCATGCTGGGGTGCCGGTTACGAAATGACAAGAGACCTGTCCTACAGGGATTCTGCCGGGACTGTTATAAATGACGATTATGCCAGGGAAAGGTGCCGGCTCGATGTGTACTATCCTGTTGAGGTAACCGATGCCCCGGTTGTGGTGTGGTTCCATGGAGGGGGACTTACCGGTGGCGCAAAGGTGATTCCACAGGAATTGAAGGATGCCGGTTATGTGGTTGTAGGGGTTAACTATCGTCTGCTCCCAAAGGTGAGGGTGGATGAGTGCATCGACGATGCCGCTGCCGCCGTGGCCTGGACGTTCCGTAACATAGCCGGTTACAATGGCTCACCGAAAAAAATATTCGTTGCGGGCCATTCGGCCGGAGGGTATCTCACGAGTATGGTGGGGCTTGACCGAAGCTATCTGTCTCAGTATGGGGTGGACGCCGATTCGATAGCGGGTCTGCTGCCGTTCAGCGGACAAGCGATAACACATTATGCCCATCGGGATATGGAGGGTATCGGCCCGCTGCAACCTACCGTCGACAGGTATGCGCCACTGTTTCATGTGCGGGGTGACAGCGCTCCCTATATCATCATCACAGGCGACCGTGACTCCGAGCTGTTCGGGCGTTGCGAGGAGAATGCCTACATGTGGCGCATGATGAAACTGGCCGGGCATCCCGATGTGCAGTTCTTTGAGATTGCCGGACATGACCACGGTGCGATGGCGCATCCCGCGTTCCACATCCTGCGCGGGCAGATTGCGCGCATCCTGGCGCAGAAACAACGGTGAAAGTGTGACTCTAAACGAACGCCCAGCGCACTGCCAGAAGAATCAGCAGGGCATACGTACCGGCGAGCACGTCGTCGAGCATCACGCCCCATCCGTTGCCGAAACGTTCCATTTTCCTGCATCCGAGCGGTTTGGTGATGTCGATGATGCGGAACAAGGCGAACCCGAGGAACGCCAGTATGGCGGTGGTGAGCTTGTTGCCTGGTACTGCGGCCACAAGCAGTGGAATCCATGTGCCTACGAACTCATCGATTACAACTGTGCGAGGGTCTTCCCCCCAGTATTTTTCCATCACCTTGGATGTCCAAGCTCCGACCACAGTGGTCACCACAATAAGACCGATGGTAATCCACAGAAGAGCCGAAGATGACACAAACAGGTAGATGGCATACCAGATTGCCAACGCCAGGAATGCGCCCACCGTTCCGGGTGCGCCGGGAACAAATCCTGTCCCGAACCCTGTCGATAGAATCACATGGAACCAAGGAGCCTCCCCCAACGGATGATTGTTATTGTCGCTCATGATTATATGCTACAAAAGTGATTCATTCGGTTGTAACCTGACAAGCCATTCTGTGAAAGCATCACACAGATTAGACGCCAGGTCAAGCTGCTTTCCCTCGATTGCGATTGCCAAGGAGCAACCAGGTTCATCTTGCCATGCAAGCCATGTGAGTATTTCAGCTTTGGGCTTATGGCAATGACGGAAAATGCCGGGATATGAATGTCTGTTTTCGTCCAGCTTGTTGACTATTTCAGAAGCCGGCCCGATTAGCGTATCGTCCCTATGTGTGATGGCTGATATGAAATTTTCCGTCATGCCCGGGCTGTGGTTGTCAGGCATAATCCAAATACCCACTTCAATCCCGGGTTTGTCGGAACTTTGGTAGATGGCTCCGCACTCCGGCAACTGTGATTTGCTGTTAATAGCATATTTGCCATTGTCGGTCAATACATTGCGTAATGCCTGCCATATCCGGCTGCAATCAGTGTCGGCATCGGCCATTACCCATAGCCTTTTCAATGTGTTGGTAGATTTCAAGCGCACCTTGAAAGCTTCTTTGAGCTTTGTGATTCCGTGGCATTCCTCTATATCGAACCGCCGGCTTATCCCTTTTGCTTTTAAAAGCGCGTCAACAACCATTCTGTCGCAAGGGCCTTCAACCAATAGGAGCGATGAAGATTCCCGATGGCTGTTCTTATCAGTTGTTCTATCTGATTTCGACATTGTTGCGGTTGATATAATTCAATTCATCGCGGTCGGTATATGGAACTCCGATAATCCCTTCAGGCCGTGTTTCAAGTCTCATGATTGTGCCATCGCTATCAGTGTCGGCTTCAATGAAGCTGCGTATGCAGTCATCGCTGTGCGATGTTACGAAAACCTGTATGTCGAGTTGCTTTGCCAATCGGAATATCATTTTCCACAATTGACAAAGGGTGGTGTAGTGCAACCCGTTTTCAAATTCATCGATAAGCAAGGTGCCACCCTTGCAATTAATCATCGAAAGAATTATGGTGAGGATGCGGTTCACGCCATCACCCATAGAGCGAAGGGGGTAACGGGTAGGGCCACTGTCCAGCACTACGATAGGAACTCGCTCTCCGGCACCGGCTCCCGCCGCACGGAATTCGGTGCGTGCGGACAATGGGTCACTCAAAAAATTGACATCACGTATGCGCGGGTCGATAATCTGCAATGCCTCTACCAGGGAATGTTGCATGTCGGTCATTGCAATGCGGTCGAACAATTTTGCATTGCTGGCCGAAAACGTTGACGACGGCCTTACGAACTCTATGCCTCTGTCGGCGTTTATGGCATACATCCCATATCCCATAAGTGGTATATAACGCCAATCTTTGTCATCTATTTCGATGCATAGACCGGGACAAGAATCCATCCCATCATCAATCTGGTCAGAATGCAGGAATATTCTTTTTCGCTGTTCGCTTCCGCTTTCGTCAATAAACTTCTCATCGACTAAATATCCGAGTTGCAATCGGAGGATGCGTTTGGTCCTGTCGGTTTCTTTTGCCAGAATCACTATGGGCATACGGCTGAATTCATCCACGTTTCTGCCGGTGAACAGGCTTGCGATGTTTTGCTGGAGCATTTTGGGCCCATCTTCATTGTCACGTCCGAACGATGTTGATAATCCACGGCTTTTGAGCAGGTCAATAATCCATCCAATTGAGCCTTTGGTCAGCAAGATGGAAATCGCTTCCAGCAATGAGGATTTACCCACGTTATTCTTACCCACGAAGAGGTTCACCCGTGAGAGATTCTCAAGTCTGCATTCACTTAATCCTTTGAATCTATGTATCTCTAATGAACTTAACATCAAAAATGGTTATGGCACAAATTGGTCAACAAAATTAATACGTATTGTGGCGTCCTGAAAAATATTGACGGGTCAGAGGGTTTGAGATTATGAATGAATG
>WSMN01000131.1 GCA_013316535.1 Muribaculaceae bacterium
GGCGATGTTCAATGAGCGCAACCAGCGCATAAAGGAGGCCGGCCCCGCCGAACCTGCACTTATACTGGGTCTCAACGGAGCGCCCACCGCAGGCGACATGTTCAATGTGCTCGATTCCGAGCAGGAGGCACGCGAAATCGCCAACAAACGCCAGCAGCTCCAGCGCGAACTGGGTATGCGCACCTCAAAACGTCTCACCCTCGACGACATTGCCCGCCGTCAGGCACTCGGCTCGTTCCAGGAACTCAACATCATCGTCAAAGGCGACGTGGACGGCTCCATCGAAGCCCTAAGCGACTCGCTCATCAAGCTCTCCACACCCGAGGTGCAGGTCAACGTGCTGCATAAAGCCGTCGGCGAGATTTCAGAAAGCGATGTCACCTTGGCAGCGGCATCCGATGCCATCATCATCGGCTTCCAGGTGCGTCCGTCGCAGGCTGCCCGCCGCGAAGCAGAGCGCGAAGGTGTCGAGATCCGTCTCTACTCCGTCATCTACCAGGCAATCGAGGAAGTGAAGGACGCCATGGCGGGTATGCTCGCCCCGGAAGTGCGCGAAGAAATCACAGGCTCGGCCGAAGTGCTCGAGACATTCAAGATTTCCAAGGTCGGGACCATTGCCGGTGCAATCGTGCGTGAAGGTAAAATCAAACGCTCCAACAAAGTGCGTCTCATCCGCGAAGGTATCGTGCGCTACACCGGCGACCTCGGCTCCCTCAAGCGATTCAAAGATGATGCCAAGGAAGTTGTGGCAGGCCTCGACTGCGGTCTCTCCATTCAGGGATACAACGATATCCAGGTTGGCGACATCATCGAAGGCTTCGAGGAAATCGAAGTGGCACGCGCCCTCTGATTCCCGGTTCCGCGCTTGACGAACCTACAGATACAAACGCGATGCCAATCGCACACATAAACATAGGCTCAAATCTCGGCGACAGCCGCTCTCTGATAGAGCGGGCTGTCGCCGAGATTTCTTTGCTTTCAGCAACACCACTACGCCGTTCGGCATTCATGAAAAGCGAGCCATGGGGATACACCTCATCCCACGGCTTTCTCAACATCGGTGTGGAAATAGAAACAGTTCTTCCCCCGCAGGCATTGCTCAAAACCCTGCTTGCCATCCAGAATGCCATTTCACCTTTGTCTCACCGCACACACGCAGGCACCTATGCCGACCGTCTTATCGACATAGACCTGATATACTACGGAAACGAAATCCTCAATTTCCCGGCCACCACAACACTACCGGCACTTATCATCCCACATCCGCGTCTCCATCTGCGCCGGTTCGTTCTCCACCCCATCGCCGAACTCTCCCCCTCCTGGCGCCATCCACTGCTGCATCTAACCGCCGCCGAACTGCTCGCACAGCCATAACCTCACCTCCCGATGCGGCCACAACAATGCTTACCAATGGCATTTCAGAGTAAAGTATGGCTTCGCGCCTATTCTTTTTGGATTTCCGCCGACAGCATCCTGTGACCCCACCTGCAAAAGATACACTTTTTCTTCTCGCAATATTCACGGCGCAATTCAATCAGCCCTTGGGAGGTGAATGCATCGTTGCATTCGATACCCGCACCGGAAAACAACCTCACGACAGCATTGTTCTCCGCACTGATAGCCTGAAGCAGCTCTACGCATCGCTCCATGCCATCCAGATTACCGCGCCTCATGAACCGGGCATGGAGCAGCGGCACGGCGACATTAATCATAAGCGTGTCCACCGACCCACGGCTTAACGCTCGCGGGGTACAACCGCCACCGGACCCCTCAAAAGTGAAATGCGTAGCCCAGAAACCCATGAGAGCCACGTCGAAAAGACTACGAATTGCATCCATGTCGAACGATGCATCTGCCAGGTCTCCTGTCAGGTAAAAACCTCGGTGAATCATCTGCGCAAGCACCGCGATACGCCGGTGAGGGAAATTCTGGGGACGTGTGCGAGCCATTTTCCAGGCAAGTCCGGGTGGACGCAACCCGAATTTATGCGCCATAAAAGCATACTCCTGCCTTAACCGCGTCACATAAGCGTCCTCGCCATCGCTCGGTGCGGGAATCAATCCCGCCTGCCCGAAGAGAATAGCCTCTACCGAAAGTAACTCGTCATGGTGCTTGTTCAAGAATGCCAGCGGCACACATTTGGCGAGCCGTTCAAACGGTTCGCTGTTCAGCCCGAAACCCAGCCCACGGGCAAACGTGACATAGGCAGCACCCTCCCAATGGCCGCCGGTAGCTTCAACCAGCTCGAGAATCCTCTCGCTCTTCCTGTAAAGGCGTTCCATCCCCAATGCCGTCAGCCATTCGGTTCTGTAGATACCGGGCATATCCCTTACCGCCGACTCGCAAGGCAAAGCCCTGGCAGCATAGTCCACCAACATGTTGCAACGTCTTGCAGCCTCCGGGGTGCAGCGCATAACAACCTGCGGAATGACCGACCCGTCCTTGCGCATCACAGGCGCATCATCAAACTGCACAACATGCAGAATCACCGAATCATATGCCGGGTCTCCGTCATGCCCATGCCTGAACCAATCCGATGCACGCACATGAATCTCAACATTCCCGACCCAGGTCTCATCCCCGATTTCAACGGTGGCATTGAAAAAATCAGGCCCGGCATCGCCGTTAAGCACACCCTGGTCTATAACCCTGACCGTTCGTCCGTCCACAGTCTGCAAATCACGCCTCAATCCGAGGCGATGTTGCCACACAAACTGCATCAGCCGTTCCATATAGGGCGAATATACTAATCCGTAGCAGCGGGAATCAACATAGCGCAGGCATCACGCCGGGGAAAACCACATCATCCAAAGCCGGAGCCACAAGTTGCTTGAGAGTGGCCACATAAGCCACAAAAGCCTCTCGGCCAGCCTCCGTCATGCGGCACACGGTGCGCGGACGCTTGTTACGGAATGTCTTCTCGACATCGATATAACCGGCCTCAAGAAGTTTGGTTATCTGCACGCTCAAATTGCCTGTAGAGGAGCCGGTCTTTTCCATGAGAAACATGAAATCGGCCTCCTCCATGCTCATAAGCAATGAAAGCACCGCCAAACGCAACTGGGAATGGATGATAGGGTCAAGATCTTTCATTTTTTAAATCTTGCTTTATTTCAATGATTCGGTAAAATTTGAGGTTGTTCAGCCTTGGCTAAGCCGCTAACTGAG
>WSMN01000132.1 GCA_013316535.1 Muribaculaceae bacterium
GCAGAACCGCGCCATGACGGCATCCGCCAGGCCGGGCATTCCCCCGTCCTTTCCCAACACCTTGCAGAAAGCCTTGAGCCTCACTTTCGATTTGTTGCAACCCTTTTGGATAGCCTCGTCGGCAAAGTTATAAATATCGCCGGTGTCGCGGAAGCGCACATACCAGGCCTCCATGAACTGGTCCAACTGCATCTGCCCGCTCGTGCAATTTCCCCAGTAAGGCAACCGGCAAATGTCGGCATGGCGTCCGCGGTCGGTGCAACGGAGCATCTTGTGCAACGCGCCGCGCCCCTTGCCGTTATAAGCTATGTAAAAATCGCCCGGCTTGAAATCATCGTGCGTACTCGAAAGAATCAGAATCGAATCCGTTTCCTGCGCCTCATGCTTCACCGACTTCTTGCTCCCGTCGGCAGGCATGGTGTGGAAATTATGCCCCGGATTCAGATATGTCTGCCGACGGGTGCGCCAGTGCTTCACCAGCTCCCCTTCGTAGACCGTCCCGTCCTTGAACCACACCTTGGCCGTTATGACCTTGTCATCTTTCTCATTCTTGTCTCTCTCCTTCGTTGCCATGGCCATCACAGGCACACACAATGCCAATGCCGCCACGACCGCATAGCGCAAACCACGTTTCATAATCATAGCATTATTCGGGGTTATTCTTCAGATAGTCCTCGTAAACATCAAGCATCAGCCACGGCTTGTCGCCAAGTTCCTTCTTCGCCTTCTTGTTGGCCTTGAAGTAAGCCTTGATGTGGTCGTTGAGCTTGGGACGGCTCTCCTTTGTCCAATGTTTCAGCACCCCCGTGTTTAGATTGCCGTTGCGGTAATAGTAGAACGGGTAAGCCACCGAATCCCCCTCAAGCATTATGCTCGGCAGGAACATTATGTCGGAACGCTGCTGGGTGGGAGTGGCCTGGTAATGCACCCATATGTCAGGCATATAGATCTGCGCGTGTTCCGAACGCTTCCCCACGGCGCATATCCACTTCTCCACATTATTCTTGTTGCCGATTTTCGGTTTGGCCACGAGCACGGGGCGATAAGTGCGGAACGCCGTTGAATCGCGCATCGGGAAATAGAGCGAGTCAATCTGCTCCACATCCACCGTGATGTCGCGCCCGTCGTCGGTATCCATCTTGAACGTCTTGTTGAAGCCGGTCTTCAGCAGGGCATACCAGTATTTGGTCACTTTCCCTTTTTCCGTCGTGCCGTCCTTCATGGTGACAACAACAATGTTGTCACGGTTCTTGTCCTTTTTCTCTTTCTTGTCCTTGGCGCCAACATTGAACGCCAGGGACAATGCAGCCACAGCTGCAATTAATGCCAACAAATGTCTCATAGCAATTTTTTTGCGTCGGTCAACTGAAAAAAAATGTGATTTTTCGCAAATATAGCATACAACCGCCCTTATTCCACTAAACAATTGTTAATAACCGCAACTTATAATTGCCGTTTTGTTCAACGCACCCGTCTTTTAACCTCATTTAACTAATCGGGGGATAAGTAGCCAATATTTGTTTACCTTTGCAAAAATATTTAAACCAATCACAACATATGACACATCTCAAGGCAATTGTTGCCGCTGCGGCTCTCGTCTTCATGCTCCCCGCCACGGCACAGACTCTCTCACAGGCAATCGGCAACACAAACGGCACATCTGCCTCCACACCGTTGGAACCGGCATTCCAGTATCACCGCCTCTCCTTCTCCTATGCCCCGCTTTTCATCGGGGAAACGGTCAACGGCATTTCATTCGGCTACACCTACGGGGCGAATTGCTCGCGGACACATCCCTTCTTCTTTGAGAATCCCCAATATGGAATCCATCCCTATCACATCGTTGATAGCCTGAACCACCGAGCCATGAATTTTACCCGACAATTTGTCAAGAGCTTTCTCGAACTCCTTAGAAAATCGAACAATCATAGTTTCTTTATTCCATGACGAAGTTCAAAATCGGCCTGTTCGCGCTCATTCAGAAGCACTTTCCCTTCTGGACGCGTCTTTACGAGGTAGCGGTACAAAGCCTCTTCATCCACATCGCCGGCATCATCCGCCAACAGCTGCTCTATATATTTTTTCAAGTTCATACCCATTGCAGCAGCCTTTACCGACAGATTTACGAACACCCCTTCGGGTATGTCGATAAGTTTACGGCGTGAAGCCTCTCTGCCTCCGGCTGATTTCTTGGACCGGGCTGCAGGTTGCAAAGCAGTTGAAACAGTATTCATCTTTAATCCTTTTTCATTCATTTCTGCAAAGATAATTTATATATATCATATATACAAATCAACCTTGAAAAAGTTCTATTTGCACAAGGCGGCGACGAAATCGAGGCGTTGCACATCAAATCTCACGGCACGGCCTGTAAAAAGCGAATCAAGCGGGCTGTTGCATGTGCCGCCGGCTGACATGACCATGTTATGGGCGGCAATCAGGTCCGCAGGGGAGTCACAATGCATGGCACCGTCTCCAGGCAGCAGCCACAGACGGTCGGAAAGATCGAGAGCGGCAGGCAGGTCGTGGGAGGAAAGCAGCACAGCCTTGCCCCGCTCATGAGCCAGAGAAGCGAGCAGCGACAGCACCTCCACCCGGCTTGCCACATCGAGGAAAGCCGTAGGCTCGTCAAGCAGAATCACAGGGGTGGACTGCGCGAGCGCACGTGCAATCATCACTTTCTGCCTCTCACCGTCGGAAAGTGTCGCCATGTTTCTCCCGGCGAAAGCCTCCACCCCCGTAGCCTTCATGGCATCGTACACAACAGCCTCGTCATCATCGCCCAGCCGTCCGAAAAAACCGGTGTAAGGATAACGGCCCATCCCCACAACCTCGTGCACGGTCAGCGCATCGGCCTCCACCCTGTCAGTGTTTACCACGCTTATAAGGCGCGACTTCTTTATCCGCGGTACCCCGGCAAGCGGTTCGCCACACACAGAAACGCCTCCGGCAAGCGGCCGCAAATCGCCCGACAGCACCTTAAGCAAGGTTGATTTCCCGGCACCGTTAGCACCTACGAGCGTAACAAGTTCGCCTGCCCCAAGCGATGCCGAAACATCACGCAGCAGCACTTTTTTTCCATAACCGACCGTCAGATTCTCGAGTGTAAGCATAACCG
>WSMN01000035.1 GCA_013316535.1 Muribaculaceae bacterium
GGGCCAGCGATATTATCGCCAGCGACGCGAAAACCACATCGAATATTCTTTTGATTCCCTTTTGCATCCGTGTGCGTTGTGTCAGCGACGTCGAATGAGGCTGCGTTTTGAAAAGATTAACATCACCTCATGTAGGAGCTGCCTCGCGATAATAACGTTAACTAAATTTAAATATTGTGTGTGGCGAGGCATAAGACACAAAAGATTGCGAAAATTTGCAGGTGTATTCGGTCGGGATGATTGAAATTAGTAATTTTGCAATCAGGAACTTTGCTATGGGGATCCATCATGGCTCCGCAATATTGGAAACACGCAATGGACAGAAAAATACTTATTATAGTCGAGAATCTACCCGTGCCGTTCGATACCCGCGTATGGCAGGAGGCCACCACTTTGGCCGCCAATGGCTACACCGTGTCGGTAATCTGCCCCAAGGGTAAGGGGTTCGACAAGGAATACGAAATGCTCGACGGGGTGCGTATCTACCGTCACGACCTCCCTGCGGAGGGTAACGGCCCGCTGGGTTATGCCCGCGAGTATTTCACCGCGCTCAAGGAGGAGTGGCGGCTTGCCCGCAAGGTGATGCGCGAGGTCAGCTTCCATGTGATCCACGGGTGCAATCCCCCGGACAACATCTATATGGTTGCGCGGCGGTTCCGCAGCCTGGGGGTTGACTATGTGTTTGACCATCACGACATATGCCCGGAACTGTTCGAGGCCAAGTTCGGCAAGAAATCGGGTTTGCTCTACCGAAGCCAGCTATGGCTGGAGCGGAACACCTACCGTCATTGCCGTTTCGCGTTCGTCACCAACGAGAGCTACCGCCGCATCGCCATAGAGCGCGGGGGGATGGCTCCCGAGGATGTGACTGTGCTGCGCAGCGGGCCTCGCCTGGAACGGCTGCGCATCATTCCGCCTGTGCCCTCCATAAAGCGCGGCAAACGTTTCATGGTGGGTTACCTCGGGGTGATTGGCCAGCAGGAGGGGATTGAGTATCTGCTTGAGGCGGCGCGCTATGTGCGCGACGAGCTGCACCGCGACGATATTTTCTGGGGAATCGTGGGCGGGGGGCCTCATCTGGAGGCGTTGCGCAGGATGTCGTCTGAAATGGGTCTCGACGATATTGTGGAATTCACCGGGCGTGTGCCTGACCGGAAACTGCTGGAGTATCTCAACACCGCCGACCTCTGCGTCAACTCCGACGAGTACAATGAGATGAACGACAAGTCGACAATGAACAAGATTCTCGAGTACATGGCCTTGGGGAAACCTATCGTGCAGTTTGACCTGACGGAGGGACGCTACTCGGCGCAGGATGCCTCTCTCTATGCCCGTCCCAACGACCACCGCGACCTGGCCGCGAAGATTGTGGAGCTGCTCGACGACGAGCCACGCCGCAAGGCTATGGGTGAGTTCGGCAGGCGGCGTGTGATTGAGGAACTTAGCTGGGAACATACCTCAAAGGCGCTTCTTGAAGCCTATGACCGCTATTTCACCAGTCGCGGGTTGTGATTAGGCCTTTGGCGTTTATTTTACGGTTATTTGAAAATATTTATAAATCACCGAGTACCATATAATGACATATGAAAAAGATTTTTGATGCGGTTTTGCGCCTGGTGCTTTGCCTGTGTGTGCTGGCTCCGGCGGTTTCGTGTGGATTCGATGAAGATGACGATGTGGAGGCCACCTACCCGGCGGAACTGCTCGGGGCGTGGTCAGGTGTGGATGCAGTGATTTCTGTGACCATAGATGACGGGGAACCGGTGGAGACGACCACCGATTTGTCACGCAGCCATATAGCCATTAATCCTAACGGTACGTTCGTTTCTTATGACAATGTTGAGAGTGCCGATAAATGGCAGGAAAAGGAGCGCGGGTTCTGGGCATACAAGGAGGGGCGTCTTTATGTGACATCCAACCGTGGCGATGATAAGATGTATTCCGTGGACCTGCTGACGGCCTATTCGCTTGTGCTGACCTCTACCCAGACTGATACCGACGACGAGGGGGTCAAGACCGTTATACGCACCACCGCCACCTATTCCCGTCCCCAGTAAGAGATTGTCTAAAATTTTTTCCAAAAGATTTTTAGAGCTGTTTTTGAGGGAATTTGAAGGTTTGAAGAGGGAGCGATGCGGGCATCGTGACCGATGAAAAGCTAAAAATTCACCAAAAAGAGCCTAAAAATCAGCAGACAATCCCTTTGAAAAAAATTTCACACAATCTCTAAGAGGGGGTGCGGCGGAACAGTCGGTGTGCCGTTGAAATGCCATACTAATACCTTAAATACTTATACCTTATGGAACTACCTTTTGCTGAATCCTGGAGAATTAAAATGGTTGAGCCAATCCGTAAAAGCACGCGCGCCGAGCGTGAGCAGTGGATACGGGAGGCGCATTACAACGTGTTCCAGCTTCCGGCTGAGCAGGTCTATATAGATTGCCTGACCGACTCCGGCACCGGTGCAATGAGTGACCGCCAGTGGGGCGCCATGATGACCGGCGACGAGAGTTACGCCGGTGCGCGCTCGTTTTTCAGGATGCGCGGCACAATAGAACGCCTCACAGGCTTGAGCCATGTAATCCCCACCCACCAGGGGCGTGCAGCCGAGAATGTGCTTTTCAGCGCGCTGGTTCGTGAGGGTGACATCATTCCCGGCAATTCGCATTTCGACACCACCAAGGGGCATATAGAGTCGCGGCGTGCGTTTGCCGTTGACTGCACCATCGACGAGGCGCGCGACACGCAGCTTGAGCATCCATTCAAGGGGTGCGTTGACCCCGACAAACTTGAGAAGGTGCTTGCCGTGAACGCCGACAAGGTGCCGTTCATCATTGTCACCATAACCAACAATACCGCCGGTGGGCAGCCTGTGTCGATGCGGAATCTGCGTGAGGTCAGGGCATTGGCCGATAAATATGGCAAGCGTGTGATTTTCGATTCGGCACGTTTCGCCGAGAACGCCTATTTCATCAAAACCCGCGAGGAGGGCTATGCCGACAAGTCAATCAAGGAAATCGTGCGTGAGATGTTCGACCTGGCCGACGGCATGACCATGTCGGCCAAGAAAGATGCCATCGTGAATATGGGCGGCTTCATCGCCACCAGGCACGCCGACTGGTTCGAGGCCGCCAAGGCCTATTGTATCCCGTTCGAGGGGTATCTCACCTATGGCGGTATGAACGGGCGCGACATGGAGGCTCTTGCCGTAGGTCTTGACGAGAACACCGAGTTCGATAACCTCCGCACCCGCATCCACCAGGTGGAATACCTCGCCAAGCGTCTGGATGAATTCGGCATCCCCTACCAGCGTCCGGCCGGAGGCCACGCCATCTTCATTGACGCATCCAAGGTGCTGACCAACGTGCCCAAGGAGGAATTCCCGGCGCAGGCGCTTACAGTGGAGCTTTACAAGGAGGCAGGTGTGCGCGGCTGCGAGATAGGCTATATCCTTGCCGACCGCGACCCTGTGACGCGCGAGAACCGCTTCGGAGGCCTTGACCTTTTGCGCCTGGCCATAGCGCGCCGCACCTACACCGACAATCATATGGATGTCATTGCCGTGGCTCTTAAGAATGTGTTCGACCGCCGTGAGGAGATTCGCCACGGCTACCGCATCACCTGGGAGGCCGAGCTGATGAGGCACTTCACCGTACGCCTGGAGCCGGTGGCTGATTGAGAGCCGGCGTTTTTAGCGGATGGGTGCGGGATAGTGCATCAGCTATTGTTTTTCAGCGAATAATTCGTATATTTGCAAGCTGAAATATAGGCATTGCGCGCCCGTAGGGGTGCGATGTGAGAGCTGCAACGCTGATTCTTAGTGGATTGGCATTGCGCGCGGCCTGTATTATATGAAACCAATCGTTATGGCCTGCCGATGCTCCTGACGGAGAGTGCGGGCCGTGAGAAACCGGAGCGAAATTAAAATAATAACCTATAAATACTTTTTAACTAACCACATGCAAAGCAAAGGAACCCTCGGAAGCATCATTGCGGGTGTTATCGCGATCTTCTTGGTGCTGGTGTGTCTGTTCTACCTGTCGTTCACGTTGGTAAGCTCCAAGCAGGAAGCAAAGGCCGAACAGTATGCCCTCTCCGTAGCCGGACAGCAAGGCAAGAATTCCGAGCAGTACAACAAGGCTTACAAAGCCTACATCGACTCAATCAGCAAGCAACCCGTCTGGTTGGGCTACAACTACAATGAAGTGCAGAAGTGGGGCGTTGGCCTCGGCCTCGACCTCAAGGGCGGTATGAACGTAATCCTCCAGGTTTCGATGCCCGACATGCTCCGTTCTATGAAAAACGCCGATGCCGATGCAGCTTTCGACCGCGCGCTTGCCAACACCGATTCAATCATCGGCGGCAACCATTCGTCGGACTATGTAGGCACGTTCGTTAACCAGTACCGCAAGCTCAACAGCGGTGCCGATTTCTCGGTTGTATTCAGTTCAATTGTCAATCCCGGTCAGAGCGACAAGGATGTCGTTGCAACCCTTAAGAACGAGGTGAAAGACCGTGTTAACAACTCGGCCACCAATGTGCTCCGCAGCCGTATCGACGCTTATGGCGTTGTTTCGCCCAACATCCAGGTTCTCCAGGACAACGACGGGCAGATTCTTCTGGAACTTCCCGGCGTGAAGGAACACCAGCGTGTGCGCGAGCTGTTGCAGCGTTCGGCCAACCTTGAGTTCTACGAGTGCTACGGTGCCAACGAAATCACAGGTCAGCTTGCCCAGCTCGACAACGCACTCCGTGCCAAGGACGGCAGCGGATTGCGCGAGCGTTTCCTGATGATTAACTCCGATGCCGGCCCTGTGCTCGGTATCGCCACCGCTAAGGAGCGCGATGCAATCGATGCATTGCTCGCCACCCCCGAGGCAAAACAGTATCTCCCCTCCAACCTCAAGCTCCGCTGGAGCGTGAAGGCAACCCCGGTTAACTTCAACGACACCGTTTCCAAGCAGGAACGTCAGATTGACACCTATCAGCTCATAGCCCTGCGCACCGCCAACGGCAAGCCCGCGCTTGACGGTTCGTGCGTGGTTAGCGCCCGCAGCGATTTCGAGCAGCTCCAAGGCAACGTGGTTTCGATGACCATGAACTCCGACGGCGCACGCGACTGGGCGCGCATCACCCAGCGCAACATCGGCAAGCCTGTGGCAATTGTGCTCGACGAGCTGGTATACTCTTATCCCAATATCCGCACCGCCATTGAGGGTGGAAGCTCGCAGATTACCGGCGACTTCACAGTAGAGGAGGCGCAGGACTTGGCCAACGTGCTCAAGAGCGGTAAGATGACCGCCAAGGTCGACATCATCTCCGACATGGTAATCGGCCCGTCGCTGGGTCAGCAGGCCATCGAATCGGGCATATGGTCGTTCATCGTGGCTTTGGTGCTCCTGATGGTCTTCATGTGTGTTGTCTATGGCATCATCCCCGGCCTCATCGCCAACTTCGGTTTGATTTGCAACCTGTTCTTCACTTTCGGTATCCTCGCCTCATTCCAGGCTGTGCTTACCCTTAGCGGTATCGCCGGTATAGTACTTGCCCTGGGTATGGCAGTCGACGCCAATGTGCTCATCTTCGAGCGCGCCAAGGAGGAACTCCGCGCAGGGAAAACAATCCGCACGGCCATCGCCGACGGTTACTCCAATGCCTTCTCGGCAATCTTCGACTCCAACCTTACCTCGATTATCACAGGTGTGATCCTGTTGTTCTTCGGAACAGGCCCCATCAAGGGCTTCGCCACCACGCTCATCATCGGTATCATCTGCTCGTTCTTCACGGCGGTATACCTCACCCGAATCATCTTCATTGCATTCGGCAAGCGCAAGGCATTCCAGAAACTCACCTTCACCACCGCGCTGTCGCGCAACTTGTTTGCCAATACCAATATCAATTTCCTTGGCAAGCGCAAGGGTGCGTTCGTTGTTGTGGGTATCTTCGTGGCCATCGTGGTTATCTCGCTGTTCGTGCGCGGCCTCAACCAGGGTATCGACTTCTCCGGCGGCCGTAACTATGTGGTGAAGTTCGAGAAGCCGGTCAAGACCGACCATCTCCAGAGCGTTCTCACACCGGTGTTCAACGCCGACGGACAGGTTGCTTCTGTATCGGTAATCACCATCGAAAACTCCAACCAGGTGCGTGTGTCTACCAACTACAAGATTGCTTCCGACGAAGATGCGTCTGAAATCGAGAACGAAATCACACAGAAGCTCTACGATACATTCAAGGCCGAAGGACTTCTTCCCGACGGAATGACCCTGGAGGATTTCTCCACTACCGACGAGACCCAGGGCATCCTGTCGTCGCAGACCGTGGGACCGACCGTGGCCAACGACATGCGCAACAAGGCCTACATCGCCGTTATCCTTTCTCTTGCAGCGATGTTCCTCTATATCCTTCTGCGTTTCCGCAACGTGGCCTTCTCGCTTGGCGCGCTTGCTGCCGTTGCGTTCACCGCGTTCTCCATCATCGGCTTCTACTCGCTGTTCTGGGGCGTGCTGCCTTTTGCAATGGAGATTGACCAGACATTCATCGCCGCTATCCTCACTATCATCGGTTATCAGATTAACGATACGGTGGTTGTGTTCGACCGCGTGCGCGAGAATGTGGGTCTCTATCCCAAGCAGGATTTCTTCACCTTGGTGAACAAATCGCTTAACTCCACACTGACACGAACCATCATGACCTCCGCTTCGACTCTGTTGGTGCTCCTGTGCATCTTCATCCTCGGCGGCGACTCTATCCGTTCGTTCATCTTCGCGATGCTTTTCGGTGTGATAACCGGTACGCTGGCCACCATCTTCATCGCCACCCCGGTTGCATATCTTGTCAACAGCCGCAAAGGCGCGAAACCCGCAGTGAAGTAATATCACAAAGACATATAAGACAGACAGGGCAAGCCAAAAGGCTTGCCCTGTCTGTCTTAGGCATACTGCACGCAGGGAGGATATTGCTCCTGGTTAAACCTTGGCGGTAGAGAGGGTGTTTATGCAGTCTTGGAATTCATGCGGGCTTGTAGTTTGGTCTTTGTGGAGCCGTGCAAGACGGCATGAATGCCGTCTCTACCGCGTTTGCATATGATTGTGCATATTGCTGCTTGAGCCGTGTTGTTGGATATTTGGTGGCAAATTGCTATCTTTGTAATTCGCGGCGTTTGAAAAATGGGCTTGTGATGGAGTTATGCTTGCTTTTTGCTGTTTTTATGCAGCGGCGCGGCGATTTTGTTAGGCTAAATGAAGAAACTTAATTAATAAACCATTCAAAAAATTGCAACATGAAACAAATCTACAAGCTATTGGCTCTGGTGGCTTTCATCGTGGCTTTCGTGCCGTGTGCCCATGCCTCCGAATGGAGCTACGACTGGCCGGTGAATGCTTCGGCTGACAAGGCAAACGGCTATGCCGGAGGATTTTACAATTTCGGCACAACTCTCGATCCGGACATCACGTCGATTGAGCGCACGCTCAACGGGATGGCGTGGAAACTCTCGTTCGACAAGGGTACGAAACTGACTTATCTGGCTTCATCCGGGCAGGCCGTGGGTGCAAAAGGAGGCTTTTCGAGCTATTTCTCGCTGTCGTCGTCGGCTTTCAGTGGCAAAATCAAAAAAGTGTCGGTGACCACCCGCACCAAGGAGGCCGACGCGATGCTCACGGTGAGTGTCAACGGCAAGGCATACAAATGCGGTGATGCCACGGAGGTGTGCTACACGGTGTCATCAGGTACAACCCCTGTGGAATACACGTTCACCCCCGGCGCGGACGGCGAACAGGAGGGCGAGATATTGATGTATTTCACAATCCCCGGTGCTGCCAACAACGCTTATGTGAAGAAAGTGGTGGTGGAATATGAGGAGGTTGTTTCCAGTGTCGGTGCGCCTGGGTTCTCGCCGGAGGCAGGAACGTTCGACGAGCCTGTGGCGGTTACCATCACCGGCCAGGAGGGTGCTGAAATCCTTTACACCACCGACGGGTCGAATCCGCGTGCCGAAGGGAACACCGCCGTGAAGGTTTACGACGGTACCGCCGTGACGATTGCCGAGACATCCGTACTGAAGGCCGTTGCCAAGGTCGGCAATGAATTCAGTGCCGTGACCGAAGGTGAGTATGTTGTGCGTGCCACACCGGGAATTAAGCTTTACGGAAAGACGGAGTTCACCATCGAACTGCTTGAGGAAGACCTGATTATGATTGACAATCCCAACAAAGTTGAACCAATCAAGTATGTTAGCAGCAATCCGCAGGTGGCGTGGGCCGACAACTATGGACACATCTACACCTATTCGGTGGGTGAAACGGAAATCACTGTCACCTTTGCAGGAAACGACAGGTATCTGCCGCAGTCGATTTCCGTTCCTGTGAAAGTGATTGCCAAGGAGCCGCTGGCGGGGCTGACTGTCAGCCCCGGTGAGGGCACCTACAGTGACCTCACCGAAGTTACGGTAGAGTGCACCGACCCGCGTGCGGTTACGTTGTGGTATTATATCGGCGATAAGGCCATGGGCGTGGACGACCTCGGTATGCTTGAGGAGTTCACTATAAATCCCTCTACTAAAATGACGCTGCAGCTCGACCACAGTTGTGTGTTGACGGTTCAGGCTGTGGGCAATAATGTGTGGAGTCTGCCGCAGGTGGTCAACTATACCATCAATATGCCTCTCAAGGCCAAGTTCGAGGCCGGCGACACATATGCCACCATCTACCGTAACGGGTTCGATTCGGAGGAGGAAGCCAACGAATGGAACCATTCCGACGGTTCGAACTGGCAACTTACGTCCGCTACAGGTTTCCAGGGGCTGCCTCCGTTCTCGTCAATCAATCCCGACAGCAAGTATTCGCTTTTCCACCGGTATGCCAATACCAACGACGTTTCGGTGGTGACTTCTCCCGACATGGTTGTGCCGGAAGGTGGCCAGGTGCGTTTCTACGCGGCCTTCAATCCTGTCTGGATTTATGACGGCAACCTGATGCTGTATGTATGTGAGAATGTTGATGGTGCCACCCCAGTGAAAATCTGGGATGCGTTCCTGGCATCGCAGGAAGCCGCTACCGATGATATAAAGTGGAACCAATATAGCGTTGACCTGGCCGAATATGTCGGCAAGGAGGTGTATTTTGCATTTGCCTATGAGCTGACCAACGGCGACAACGTGTTGATAGACGATTTCGAACTGGTTGCACCTAAGGAGGATGTCGGCGTAGTTACAGTTTCAACCGGGGAGCCGGTTGCGTTCCGCGACCTCTCCAGCGGGCAACCGGAAGCATGGGAATGGCAGTTCCCCGGTGCGGCCACAGAGACCTCGGCCGAACAGAATCCCGTTGTGGTCTACGAGACCCCCGGCAGCTACGATGTGACCCTGACGGTGCGCAAGGGTGATGAGAGCAACACAGTGACCCGTGCGAAATATGTGGTTGTGCGCAGCGTTGCTCCCACGGCTGCCATTGGTGTTCCTTCGGGTGTGTACTATTCGCCGGAGGCCGGACTTGTGGTTCCTCTGAACACTCCGCTCACCTTCACTGATGCCTCCAAGGGTAACCCAACGGAATATGTGTGGAAACTCCCCGGCACTGATTTGAAATCTTCTGCGGAAAAGGATGTCACCGTGAAGTATGTTGAGGAAGGTCAGTTCGATGTAGACCTTGCGGTCAGCAACGATGCCGGCACATCGACAACCTATATCTATGGAGTGAAAGCCGGTGGGGAATCGCTGGCGTGGAACATCAGTGCCGCCGAGAACGGAGACCTCGGCATTCTTCAGCTCGGATGGTACGGCAACTACGGCGGCACCAACTGGCTCGGCATGGAAGCGTTTGCCGAGGCGTTTGAAAAGCCTGCGGCAGCTGTGACCATAAGCGGTGTCAATGTCTACTTCGCGAGCGTGACAGCCGTCAGCACCGATGCCGAGATTACCGTTTCCATAGCCAAGGCCGATGAGAACGGTTTGCCGGGTGAGGTTTTGGCGACCGCCAAATTACCTGTCTCGGAACTTGTGGACGCATCAGAGACCTACAATGACCCCACGGAGTTCGTTTTCAGCAAGCCTGTGAAAATTGCGGATGCGTTCTTCGTGGCCATCGGCGGCTTCCCCAACGCCAGCAGCTCGGCAGGGGAGGACAACATCGCGATGTATGCGCTGCGCCGCGACCCGTCGGGACGCAACACCGCCTATCATCTGTTGGAAAATCAAGATGATATGGGCAATCCCACAGGCGGCAGCACATGGTATGCCCAGGAGGAGGACAAATGCTCGTTTGCAATAGCTCCGAAACTGGTGTTCGACAATCCCTCGTCGGGGGTTGAGGCTGTTGGTGAGGCAACCGAGGAGGGGCCTGTCACCTATTACAATTTGCAGGGTATCCGCGTGGATGCCGAGAACCTCGCCCCCGGCATCTACATCCGCCGCCAAGGTTCCGTCTCCACCAAAGTACGTCTGTAATACAATATTTTATATATCTAACCGACCCCACGTTGAAAGCGTTACGCGCGTCTCCAACGTGGGGTCGGTTGCATCTTTGGTGCGGCGGGTTGGTGGCCTCGATAAAAATGAGTAATTTTGCGGCTGTCTATGGGAACACCGGTATCCTCAAGATTGCAATGGTATTTCAACCGTCTGCGGGCAATGAGCTTGCGGGAGGTTGGATGGCGCGTGTCGCAGCAGTTTATGCAGCGGCGCGAGCGGCGGCGGTTTGCAGCCAAGCGTGGGGTGGCATCGGGGATGTTCTACAATGATTCGGGCTTTAAGAATGGGGGTGATGCTGCTGATGGCTTCAATGCGGGGTTCCTGGGCATCAGGTTCGGCGTGGTGCCGGAGGGTTTCCGCAGGGGAGCGGTGCCGCGCCTGTTGGGCGGGTTCCGTTACGGGGAGTTCGCGGGACGGTGGCACGCTGCGTTCCAGACCGCAGGTGAATGGCCGCAGTTACCTTCTTATAGCCTGGGCTACAAGCAAAGCCTTATGGGGGATGCCCGGTGCAACTGGGAACTGAACCGGCATTTCCAATGGCCGCTGCTGGCCGCGGAGTATTGTGTGACGAGCAACGGGGATGTGCTTGCACAGTTGCAGGATGAGTTCGATGACTGGAACCGCAGCAATCCGTTTCTGTGGGGGATCTCCTGGACGAGTGTTATGGAAGTGGCCATCCGCAGTGTGTCGTGGATGCTTACACTGGCTTTCCTCAAGGAGAGCGGCGTTGCGGGTCGTTTGTGTGAAGAGCTGGCCACGGGCATCCTGAACATGACGGGTTATGTTGTGCGCCACCGTAGCCGTTATTCGTCGGCCAACAATCACCTGCTGGTGGAGATGACCGCTGTGGGGTTGGCCGGGTTGGCGTTTGGCCGTGAGGAGTGGGTCGGGATTGCCACAGCCACTCTCGACCGCGAACTGGATAGGCAGAACAGTCCTGACGGGGTGAATCTTGAGATGTCGCTGCACTACCATGCGTTTGTCATGGAGGCTTACCTGCTGCTGATGCGTGGGTTGCGCGTTTCCGGGCGTGCGGTGCCGCAACGTTGGCGCGACATGCTCGGGCGCATGGCTGAGTTCGTGTGTCATTCGATGGTGAGCGCCACTGCGGCTATGGAGTTCGGAGATGCCGACGAAGGGAAAATCATCGACCTTGCAGGGGAGGGTTCTGCTGTCTATTATGATTATGTGCTTCAGCTGGCGTCGCTGGAAACAGGGAGGCGTTTCAGTGCATTCGATGTGCCGCAACTGACCGTGGAATGGCTCTATTCGCCGGAGGAGATTGAAGCGTCGCTAAATTCGCCGGCCTATGATGCGTCGCGTAGCAGGACATTCGAGAAAGGGGGCTACACGTTTCTGCGCAGCGTGGACGGCCGTGTGGTAGTAGGGATAGACCATGCGCCTTTGGGTTTCGGGTCGATTGCCGCCCACGGCCATGCCGATGCCATGAGTTTCCAGGTATATGACAACGGCGAACCGGTGCTTGTTGATTCCGGGACATATCTTTACCATATGAAGAATCCCGAGCGCGATGCGATGCGCGGGGAACTTGCCCACAACACGGTTTGCCATGCCGGGCATCCGCAATCGCAGATGCTCGGGGCGTTTTTATGGGGGAAGCAGGCTGAAACGGCGATAAAGTATGGTGTCGTGCCGGATGAAGATGTCCAGACGGTGGAAATCGAGGGGAAGACATTCGACGGTTGCCGGATGCATCGGCGCATGGCGTTTGACGCCACGTGCGGTTCAATTGAAATCACCGATATGGTTCACTCGCCGGAGGATATTGTTTCGTTCATCACCCCTCTGCCGGTCACGGTTCATGGCGATGAGGCCGTGTTGGGAGGGCTGTGGCGGATTGAATGCTGCAGCGGCCAGAAAATGGGTGTGGAGCAAGTGGAAATATCCCCGTGTTACGGGATGAAACGTAAGGTCACCGCCATAAGGCTGCATCCGTGCAATGCCGGGGAATGCCGGGTGCGCATCCGCATGAAAATGGCGGACAATCTCTTAGAATAATGGGAACAGCAGATTTCGTAAAGAATAAATTGCAGCTCATGCCCAATTGGGTGACACTGCCGCTACTGCATATGAACCGATTCGGCGACAAGGTTTACGGAGGTGCGATGAAGCGGTTCCAAAAAACGATACCGTTGATAGACCCGGAGCGGAAGATGGTGGAGATGGCCAATTATGCCATCCGGCATGTGCCGTATTACCGCGAACGCTACAGCGGCAAGCGGATAGAGAGCCTTGCCGATTACAAGGCGACATTCGGGTTCATCGACAAGGATACCGTCCGCGCAAATTACGAGGCGTTCATCAGCGACGAGGCCGACCGGCTGCCGCATGTTGAGCTTCGCACATCGGGCACGTCGGGAAAGTCGATGACTTTTCTTATCCCGGCCAACCGCTATGTGACGGAGATGGCGTTCGTTACCCGCGTGTGGAGGCGCACCGGGTGGGATTTCGGGATAAAGGCATCTGTGCGTAAGAAACAGCTCCCATCCGGGCGTGACTATATGGTCAATCCTGTTACCCGGGAGATTATTTTCGACGGGTGCCGGAGCGACGAGGCTTATGTGAGGAAGATACATGCTGTGATGAGACGCAACGGGGTGGAAACACTGTATTGCTACCCCTCCACATGCCTCCAACTGCTTAAATTGTTTCTTAAATATGGTCTTGACACCTCGTTCATAAAATATGCCCTGCTGACATCGGAGGATGTGCCACAGCCGCTCTACCGCTTTATTCATGACAAGCTCGGCATAAAGATAGCTACATTCTACGGGCATACCGAAAAACTGATTTTCATCGAGCAGCTCAACGGGACACCGGAGTATGCTGTGGAACCATCCTACGGCCTGGCTGAAATCATCGGAGGGGATGGCAAGGATGCCTTGGAGGGGGAACTGGTCGGATCCACATTCTATAACAGGGTTATGCCGCTGTTGCGCTACCGCACTGGCGATTATGCCGTTGCCACAGGTGAAACGCGCATAATCGACGGGCAAGCCAAGCCGATATTGTCGGCCATCCACGGGAGGCACGAGAATCTGCTGGTGTGGCGGCACGACGGCACTAACGTGAGCACCAGCAATATTGAGATTCATGATGAGTTTCCCCTGCATATCGACGGGCAGCAGTTCGTTCAACGCCGCAAGGGGTATCTGGAGCTGCACGTAGTCAAAGGGGAGGGTTTCTCGCAGGCCGACGAGGATTTCATGTACCTGCACTACGGCCATGCCATGCTCGGTCGGGAATATGTCGACATCAAATATGTGGACTGCCTGGAATGCGGCCCCAACGGGAAGGCCCTCCAGCTGATTTCATCGCTCAACACCAAATCACAGATTGACAAATGATTTGAGACGGGATAAAGGTGTTCGGCCAAATCATCATAAATGGCTCTGTCCGTCTTAAAAATGGCTAAAATTTTAGCAGAATGACAGCAGATTGAAAAAAGAGTGGTAAATTTGCATGATACTATTTGTGATGAGGGAAGGCCCGGGAATCTGCCTGGAATCCAATGCCTCTGAAAACTAACCGCTACAGAAAACTATCTGCTACATATGGACCGTTTAGACTGCATTGACAATCTCGACCGAAAAATTCTGTCAATAGTGATGCACAACGCCCGCATCCCTTCAAAGGATGTGGCGCAGGTGTGCGGAGTTTCCCGTGCCGCCATCCACCAGCGCATACAGCGCATGAGTGAACTCGGCATCATTACAGGTTCGGGCTATAACGTGAACCCGCAGCTGCTTGGCTATAACACCAGCGCCTATATCGGTGTGACCCTTGAGCGCGGCGCTCTCTACAGCACTGTTGTGCCTGAAATGGAGAAAATCCCCGAGGTGACCGAATGCCATTTCACCACCGGCCCCTACACTATGATGATAAAGCTTGTGGTGCGTGACAACCAGCATCTGATGGAATTGCTAAACAAGAACATACAGATGATTCCCGGTGTCATCGGCACCGAGACGCTGATTTCGCTTGACACCTCAATCTCACGCCAGATTCCGATATACATAGATTCAGAAGATGACCGGGGCTGATTCCCGGTTCCCCGATATATTTATGCCATGAAAATAGGCTTTGACGGGAAGCGGGTCGTCTGCAACAACACAGGTTTGGGCAACTATTCCCGGCTGCTGGTAGATGTGCTTGCATCGCGCTATCCCGAGCATGAATATGTGCTCTATACTCCCGATAACAGTGCCAATCCCCGCATGGAGCCTTTGCTGCGCCATGCCAATATAAAAATCGAGACCCCCGATACGCGCATGGGTCGTGCCGCCACGTCGCTGTGGCGTGTGGCCGGTATGACTTCGCAGCTGTGCCGCAACGGCATCGACCTTATGCACGGCCTGTCGGGTGAACTGCCGTTGAACATAGGCAATGTAGCCATCCCTTCGGTGGTTACCATCCATGACCTTATATTCAGGCGTTGCCCGGAGTGCTACAAGGCCATCGACAGGGAAATCTACGATTACAAATTCCGCCATGCCTCACGTAATGCCACTCGGGTGCTTGCCATCTCGGAATGCACCAAACGTGATGTCATGGAGGAGTATGGCATCGGAGAGGATAAAATCGATGTTGTCTATCAGGGGTGTGCAGCCCAGTTCCACCGCATACCGGGGGAAAGTGAGGTTGCTGCTGTGAAGCGTAAATATGGGCTTGACCGTCCTTACGTCATAAGCGTAGGCACCATAGAGCGTCGCAAGAACCAGATCATGGCGGTGCGCGGGTTGCGCGGGTTGCCCGAGGATTTCGACGTTGTGCTTGTCGGTCGCAGGACTGACTATGCCCAATCCATCGACCGCTATGTCTCGACCTATTCCATGGGCGACCGTGTGAAATTCATAGAGCACGCTGATTTCGCCGACCTCCCTGCCCTTTATACAGGGGCGTTCTGCTCCTCATATACATCGCGTTACGAAGGTTTCGGCATTCCCGTGATAGAGAGCCTCAATGTCGGCACCCCTGTGATTGTGGCCACCGGCTCATGCCTGGTTGAGGCCGGGGGTCCGCAAACTCCTGCTGTTGACCCTGATGATGTGGAGGCATGGATTAACAATGTGAAAGAAATGATAGATTACCCGGAGCGGCGCGCGAGGGTCGCCCGTGCCGGACGTGCCTATGTGGCACGCTTCAACGACGATGCGATGGCCGAAGGCACCATGGGGTGCTATCTAAAGGCGGTTGAGGAAAAGAAGTTGCAGTAACACGATCTCTGAAGATGGAAGAGGATAAGAAAAAAGACCTTGCAGGCAGAAGTCTGCTTGTGGTTGGTGCGGGGGGATTCATAGGCGGTTTCATCGCCGCCGAGGGGTTGAAGCGGGGAATGGATGTAACGGTGGCTGTCAGGGAAAGTACCTCACGCCGTTATCTTGCCGACAAGCGGTTGCGTTTCCTCGTTCTCGATTATGACGACCCGCAGGCGATGGCCGGTGCCATTGCCGATGCTCCCCGATGGGACTACATCATCTATAACCTGGGGGCGACAAAATGTATCAACTACATTGATTTCAAGCGTATAAACTACGAGTATCTGCGTTCGTTCACGCAGGTTCTGAAGGACACCTCGCATGAGCCTGACTGCCTGTTGCTGATGAGTTCGCTCTCGGCTCTGGGGCCGGGCGACGAAGATGGGTATGCGCCGTTGTCATCGGCTACAGTTCCCAATCCCGACACGCGCTACGGGCAGTCGAAAATCATGGCCGAGCAGCATCTGGAGCATTTCGCCGGTATACCTTACATTATTTTCCGCCCTACGGGTGTCTATGGCCCGCATGAGAAGGACTATCTGATGATGATAAAGAGCATCGACAGCCATGTGGACTTCGGAGTGGGGTTCCGCAGACAGATGCTGACGTTCATCTACGTCGACGACCTTGTGGAGGCAATGTTCGATGCCTTGGCATCGGGTGTGCGCAACAGGAAATATATCATCTCCGAACCCCGCGCCTATACACAGAAGGAGTTCCGCCGCATCGTTGCCGAGGAGCTCGGCGGCAAATGGGTGGTTCCCGTGAAACTGCCGATATGGGCGGTGTGGATGGTCTCGGCTGTGGCCGAGAAAGTGGCAAAGCTCCGCTGTAAGACATCCACCCTCAATCTCGATAAATTCAAGATTATGCGCCAGCGCAACTGGAATGCCGACATCTCCGATGCCGTGCGCGACTTCGGTTTCACTCCCAAGGTTGACCTCCGCGAAGGAATCCGCCGCACCGTGGCCGCCTACCTCCGCGACAAACGATGAAGTTTTGTTTGGATAAAATGCGCTAAGGGTGGTGCAATGAGTGCGCCGTAATTTTTTTACGGCATATTTGGTGTAACGGGGAAGTTGTGTTATCTTTGCGTTAAACGGCAGTTAATTAGATTTCATTTCAGTTGGTCTCGGTCATGCTCAAACGATTTAAAGTAAAAAATTTCAGGGGCTTCAGTGATGAAGTGATACTTGATTTCTCGGATGTCAGTTCTTATGCGTTTCATCCAGAGTGTATAAGTGGAGGGGTTGTCCGCAGTGCCATTGTATATGGATTGAATGGTTCCGGTAAGTCGAATCTTGGACTGGCATTGTTCGACATAATTGAGCATCTTACTGATTTCAAAGTGACCCCGGATATATATTTCAATTACCTCAACGGGGACAGCGCATTGGAAACGGCGCATTTTGAATATACCTTTGATTTTGGAGGTGTTGAGGCGGTTTATTCTTACTCTAAGTCCTCCTACAGAGTATTAACAGACGAATGTCTTAGCATAGATGGACGTATTTGCGTGAGATTCAACCGCTGTGGAGGGAACAATAATTTCGATGTGTCGCTTGAGGGGGCTTCGTCACTTGAAAATATAATTACTGATTCGTCGCTTTCCGTTTTAAAATACATAAGGAAGAACACCCAGCTTCCTTCTAACAAAGAAAATGACACTTTTAAAGCAATCTTTGATTTCGTGTTGAAGATGCTTTACTTCAAATCGCTTGACGAACGTTATTATATAGGGGAGGCTCTGTCTAACGAGAGTTTCATCAAGGATATCATTGATGGAGACCTGTTGGCAGATTATGAACGGTTCTTGCAAAATGCGGGCATCCAGTGTAATCTTGCTATAGAGGGGGATGGCGATAGGCGTGTGATTGTGAACCGATACAAATCCAAAACGTTGCCGTTGACTGATGTGTGGTCGACAGGAACTGCATCACTGACCTTGTTTTATTGTTGGTGGCAGAAAATTAAAGCTGGTGGGGTAAGGTTCCTTTTCATCGATGAGTTCGATGCTTTTTATAGCTTCAAACTGGCAAAGCAGATTATCCGTGTCCTTAGGGATGATAATGTTCAGTTTGTTTTAACTACCCATAATACCACAAATATCACCAATGACTTGTTGCGCCCGGATTGTTATTATCTTATAGACGGTGCTGGAATTATTCCGTTATCAAGGCGTACATGTAAGGAGTTGCGTGAAGCTCATAACATAGAGAAAATGTTCAAGGCCGGAGCTTTTAACTGCGATGAGTGAAAAAGTTCTTTTTGTTCTTGAAGGAGCCTCCAAGGAGCCTAAAGTGATTGATGCGCTTTGGCCGTTGGCGCATAGTTGGGCAGGCGTGTCATGCCCTCCGAAGACGGTGTATACATTTTGTACGCATATCTATACCTTGTTCCGAGACCTTAAAGCCGATCCCGACCTCGATTTGCTTGGATTGCTCAAGGAAAATGACGCGGATGGAGTGTTGTCAGATGCCGATTCTGACACTTTCTCGGCGATATATATGTTTTTCGATTATGATGGGCATGTGAATATGCCGCGTAATGAACATGGTGCAGGCCACTGGGACGGCGATGAGGTTCTTGGTGAAATGTTGAAAGTGTTTAGCGATGAAACAGACCAAGGGAAATTGTTTATAAGCTATCCTATGGTGGAAGCAATCCAGCATATAGACTGTGAAGTTGTCTTGACTTATTTTAAACATACAAAATACAATAAGGAGTGTTAAG
>WSMN01000133.1 GCA_013316535.1 Muribaculaceae bacterium
GGGGGACTTATCTGATGAGGGCTTAGGTTGGGAAACGAGAATCTTGTTGACTTTCATTGCACTTTTACACATATTTCCGATGCCATCAGGCTTATGGCGATAAGGGGTATGATTTCCAAGGTGCAAAGGTACAAAATAAAATAGAGCAGAGACGGGAAATTGTGGTAAAAAATTCTAAAACCCTTTGAAACGTAGCAGAAACGCGATAAAATGTAAAGAGATGCCGCCAAAAACAGCATCTTGGATGTTAAAGCGGGATAGAACAGGGATATGAGCACCGGGACTGCGAGGGTGAGCCCGAGCAGGACTTGCGAGGCGTTGAGGCCGCGCCTCCACAGGGCGGCGCTGACGGGGTCGGCGAACACATATCCGATTGTGGCGCATGCCGTGAACTGGAAAACGTAGTAGGCTGCCGCCAGGGCTGTCAGCCCGGCTACGGTCGACATCATCGTGGCGGCTGTCGGCGCGCTTGCGCTTTGTCCGAGCCACATGAACATGAGCAGACCTTCCATGACGCATGTCTGTGCGAGCAGCAGCAGGATCACCCGGGTCTCGTTGGCGGTGTGCTCGTCGAAGGCGTTGGTGCGCCGTCGCACTGACAGGAGGTCGTGGGGCAGCGCACGGAACAGACGGCGTACGTGCCGCATGTTCAGCCCGATCAGCACCAACACGCCTACGAGCAGCATGAGTATCCCCGAATCTGTCGCTGGTGTCACCGGGCGTGGCGTGCCCTGCACCCCCTGCATCCACGCCGGGGGGTGGGTGGTGTAAAGCTCGCGGTCGGATGCCGACGAAGGGGCATCGGTTTCATGGCAGATGCTTAGAGGCGTGGCTGGCATGGATGTTGTCTATCGGTGGCGGAATTCGTCGCGGATGGTGTCGATTACGTTGGTTATGTAGTCGCCGGTTTTCTCGAGTGTGGAAACGATGTCCATGTAGTAGATGCCGCTCTGGTATTCGTAGTGGCCGTCGTTGATGTTCTCCACATTGGCTGTGCGCAGCTGGTTGCGGAGGTTGTTGATCTCGCGTTCGCGGTTGTAGGATGATATTATGTCGTGTTCGTCGACTTTCTCTATATCGCTTAGCACTTTCAGCATTCCGGCCATGGCTTTTTCCACGTAACCGAACATGAGGTCGATGTTGGCGTAAATTTCCTCGTTGAAATGCACGTTGCCCTGTTGCTTACGCAGCAGTATCTTTCCTACTCCGAGGAGCGAATCGGCGATGCTCTCGATTTCGGAGTCTATTCCGAGCATGGCGCCGATGCGGCGTTTGGATTCATTGGAGAGGCGCCCCTCGGAACAGCGGTTGAGGTAGTTGGCGATTTCCAGTTCCATGCGGTCGGAAATCTCCTCGTATTTCTCCAGACGTGAGTAGGTTTTGTTGAAGTCGTCGCTTCCTGCCTTGGTGTGCACAAGCTCACGGGCCATCGGGAGCATACGCCCTACACGCTCGGCAAACACATGCATTTCTTTTTCGGCCTGGCTGATGTTGAGCTCGGATGCCGAGAGGATGCCGCCGGAGATGAACTTGAGCTGGAACTCGTCGTCGCCATGGTGCTTGGCCGGCACGAGCCATTCCACAATCTTGACATACACGTTGGTGAGCCAAATCATGATGCTCAGATTGATGAGGTTGAACACCGTGTGGAACATCGACAGGCCGAACGACACGCTCACCTGCATCTGGCTGATGACGGTGCGGTGCTGGAGCACTGTGCCTGTGTCGGTGGGCAGTGCCTTGGCCATTGTCTGGTTATAGATGTCGGGGTGCTGTGCCTGGAGGTCGGTTACATATGTGTAAAGCGCGCAAGGGTCGCCCTGGCCTATTTCCTCGGTAATCCAGGAATTGAGGTCGACAAACGGGAAAAAGACCGCGAGGGTCCACAGGGTGCCGAGCAGATTGAACAGCAGGTGCCCCATGGCTGTGCGTTTGGCGGCTACGTTACCGCTCATTGACGCAAGCAGGGGAGTGATGGTTGTCCCTATATTGGAACCGAGCACAAGGGCACAGGCGAGGTCGAACGTTATCCACCCCTTGCTGCACATTATCAGGGTGATGGCGAACATCGCCGCCGATGACTGGATGACCATTGTCACCACCATACCCACCAGGCAGAATATCAGCACCGACCCGAAGCCCATCGAGGCGTAGCGTTGCAGGAACGCGAACATCTCGGGGTTGCTCTGCAGGTCAGGCACATACTTGCTAATCATGTCCAACCCCATGAACAGAAACGCAAAGCCTATGGTGAATTCCCCGATGGATTTCGTGCGTCCTTTGCTTGAGAACAGCAACGGCACGGCCAGGCCAATCATGGGGAGTGCGAACGCTGATATGTCGACCTTGAAACCGAACAACGCTATAATCCATGCGGTGAACGTTGTGCCCACGTTGGCACCCATGATTACCGCCATTGATTGGGCCAGCGTCATGAGGCCGGCGTTCACGAAGCTAACCACCATCACCGTCGATGCCGACGAACTTTGAATCAGAGCCGTAATGAAGAACCCTGTAACGGTTCCGGTGAAGCGGTTACGCGTCATGGCCGACAGAATATTGCGCAGCCTGTCGCCTGCGGCTTTCTGCAATCCCTCACTCATGACCTTCATTCCGTAGAGGAAGAGGCCGACGGCTCCCAAGAGCCCCAAGAAGTCCAATATAGAATAGTCCATTTGTCGGGAACGGGAGGAGAAGGTTCGGTTACGGCTCCACATTCCGGGCGCAAAGTTAGTAAACATCCCTCAATCCGCCAATATGTTGCCTGGCGGGGGCGTCTAAACCGCTTGAAAAATCTTAGCCCAGGCCGTTTGCATAGCATCGGAACAGCGTCAGGCATGTTTCACGGCTTTCATGAAATCCCGTTTGAGTCCATACATGAAATTTTTTTGTTGAAAATTCGGCAAAATATTTTGTCAGTTCAAAAAATAGCCCTACCTTTGCATCGCATTTGAGGAAATGTCCTCACCCGCTACAGCCACATTGGCGTAGGTGCATCAGATTGACTCCGTAGCTCAGTTGGTAGAGCAACTGACTCTTAATCAGTGGGTCGAGAGTTCGAGCCTCTCCGGGGTCAC
>WSMN01000134.1 GCA_013316535.1 Muribaculaceae bacterium
CGACGAAAAGAACATGGGCGACAAGAACCTCACCTGGAACCGTTTCCAGATGGGCTGGCACATCGGTGTCGGCGTTCAGTACAAGCCGTTCTACCTCGGCGTGCAGTTCGGCACAGACTTCATACCCGCCTACAAGAAGGACATCAACAAGGAAACCTACAAAATGAGCACCAGCAACCTCAAGGTTTCCCTCGGCTACTGCTTCTAAAAGATTGTCTAAAATTTTCTCCAAAAGATTTTTAGTCAATCTCTAAACCGACAAAAAATAATCGCTTTTGTTGCCTCCGTCCACATGGGTCATGCTCATGGCGACGGAGGTTTTTTCATGTCCAACATTCCACAACCCCTGTGCGTTGAAATAACAAAGCATTCGTTTCAACACCGGCATGAACCACACTCTGTCACACACCAATAAGCCGCACATCCCGGAACGGCTCCGCAAACGCATCCTCGACATTGCTCATGCCGTGATTCTGATCCTGTCGGTAATGCTGATAGTATTCATCTCCTACGACACATTCAACAACATCCCCTTCCTTCAGAACAAGACCTACATGACATTCCAGCTGATGGTGTGCATGGTGTTCATCGCTGACTTTTTCCTTGAACTGCTCATCACTCCACCTGGAGAGAAAAAACACTATCTGAAATCACGATGGCTTTATCTGTTCCTCTCCATCCCTTTCCTCAACATAATCGACAGCTACGACATAACGCTCACCGCCGATGCTCTATATTTCATCAGGTTCATCCCCCTGGCACGCGGGGCTCTTGCACTGGTGATTGTGCTGGACTATATATCGGCAAACAAAATCACAGGAATTTTCGTGAGCTACGTATCAATCCTGCTGTTGACCACCTATTTCGCTGCACTCATATTCTATGAAAGGGAACAACCCGTAAATCCGCACATCACCAACTATTGGGACGCATTCATATGGTGTGCCCTGCAAACCACCACCCTCGGCAGCGACATAGCCCCCGTAACGGTAGCAGGCAAAATCATCTCCGTAATCCTCTCATTCATGGGGATAATAATGTACCCTCTGTTCACAGTCTACCTTAGCAGTGTTCTCGTCAATAGAACAACAATGTTAAACTTTCTAAATTCGCACCGACAAAGCGTTAAAACTGACGCCGAGTCCAACGAAAAAACCGTTCCGGCGCCGGTAAAAGTTGCGGAAACCGATAAAAAAACTTAACTTTGCATTCAGTTATCGGAGGAGGCTGCAAGGCTTCCTCCATTTCGTTATGTGTGATTTTCATAGATATCCCGATGATTGACAAATCGCTGCTGAAGCAATCGGTGGAAAAAGCCATCGAAGGCTCCGACCTTTTTATTGTTGACATCTCCGTCAGCCCGCAGAACAATATTGTGGTGGAACTCGATTCACCACAGAACATCGACATCGACACATGCGCGGCTGTGACACGCGCCATCGAAAAAGATTTCGACCGCGATGCCGAGGACTATGAACTTGAGGTCGGCTCCGCCGGGCTGACATCACCTTTCAAAGTGCGTGGCCAATACCTCAAAAACATAGGCAACGACATCGAGATTTTAACGCGCGACGGCCGTAAGCTCCATGCTGTGCTGACCGCCGTAGGCGATGACGACTTCACTTTCGAATATCCGGTGAAATACAAGGAACCGGGAGCGAAACGCCCCACGATTGTGATGGAATCAGAAACACTCCCCTTCACCGAAGCAAAATCAGTGAAGTACATGATTTCATTCAAATAAGCAAAAACAAAAACAACCATACAAAATACCCCATCAAACTATGGCTAAGAAAGAGGAAACACCGAACATGGTGGAACGGTTTGCCGAATTCAAGGAACTGAAAAACATCGACAAGACCACGATGATCAGCGTGTTGGAGGAATCATTCCGCAACGTGCTGGCCAAAATGTTCGGTACCGACGAAAACCTCGACGTAATCATGAACCCCGACAAAGGGGACGTTCAGATATTCCAAAACCTTGAAGTCGTGCCCGACGGAGAGGTTGAGAACCCCAACCTCCAGATTTCGCTCTCCGATGCCCGTGCCGATAACGACCCCGAAGTGGAAATCGGCGAAGAACACACCAAGGAAATAATTTTCGCCAACTTCGGACGCCGAGCCATCCTGACACTACGCCAGACCCTCCAGTCAAAAATCCTGGAATTGCAGAAAGAAGCCGTCTACGCCAAGTTCAAGGATCTTGAGGGGGAACTCGTCACAGGCGAGGTCTACCAAACCTGGTCACGCGAAACACTCCTGCTCGACGACGACAAAAACGAACTGCTCCTCCCCAAGAACCAGTCCATACCCGGCGACTTCTTCCGCAAGGGGGAAACCGTCCGTGCCGTCATTGCCAACGTTGACAACGCCAACAACAACCCTAAAATCACAGTTTCGCGTACAAACGAGAATTTCCTGCGCCGCCTTTTCGAGCTGGAAGTACCCGAAATCCACGACGGCCTCATCAACATCCGCGCCGTTGCCCGCATCCCGGGAGAACGCGCCAAGATTGCCGTGGAGAGCTACGACGACCGCATCGACCCCGTGGGAGCCTGCGTAGGTGTGAAGGGATCACGAATCCATGGCATCGTGCGCGAACTGCGCAACGAGAACATTGATGTAATCAACTACACCTCCAACCCCACCCTTTTCATACAGCGTGCACTTTCGCCCGCAAAAATATCCTCCATCCGCATCGACGAGGAGGATAAGAAAGCCGAAGTGTTCCTCAAGCCCGACCAGGTGTCGCTTGCCATCGGTAAAGGCGGCCTCAACATCAAGCTCGCATCAATGCTCACCGGCTTCGTGATTGACGTTTACCGTGACACCGACGAGACATATGAGGAGGACATCTACCTCGACGAATTCAAGGATGAAATTGAGGAATGGATTATCGATGCACTCAAGGACATGGGTTGCGTGACGGCCAAGAGCGTGCTTAACGCACCGCGCGAAGACCTCATTAACAAAGCCGACCTGGAGGA
>WSMN01000135.1 GCA_013316535.1 Muribaculaceae bacterium
CAGCGGTTACTACAATTATTACCAGACTTATTCGGAGAACCCCTGGGGCGGTTACATGATTGGAACCGGAGTGGGCAACCCTTATTACACATATGTAAACACCCCCATGGCCAACCCGTTTGTAACATGGGAAAAGGCCCATAAATGGGATGTGGGTATTGATGCCGAGTTCTTCAACCACCGTCTTATCCTGCAAGCCGATTACTACAACGACAAGTACTATGACCTGCTCCAGCAGCGCGGCAAGAGCATAGAGCTGCTCGGAACAACATATCCCGTGGAAAACATCGGCAAGCATCGCAGGCAGGGTGGTGAAATCTCGCTGACATGGCAGGACCATGTGGGTGATTTCAACTACTACATCACCGGTAACTGGAACATCGAGAGCAGCAAAATTCTTTTCATGGACGAGCAGAACCAGCCCTACGACTGGATGCGCCAGACAGGGCATTCGGCAGGCGCGATGTTCGGTCTCGTTGCCGACGGGTTCTTCACCTCGAGAGAGGAGATTAAGCACAGTGCCGTTATCGAAGGCTTCGAGAACATCCAGCCAGGCGACATCAAATATAAGGACTTGAACAATGACGGTGTCATCGACGAGTTCGACCGCACGGTGATTGCCGGTGACAAGCCCCTGCAATATTTCGGCATCGACCTCGGTTTCGACTGGAAAGGCTTCGAGTTCTCGATGAACTGGCAGGGTGTCTACAACCGTGACATCTATGTCAACGACCGCAACCTCGTGGAGGGATTCCAGAAAATCGGTCAGAGCTACGGCCAGGCCTATGAGCTGACGATGGGACGTTGGACCCCGGAGACCGCCGACACGGCAATCCTCCCCCGCCTTTCGGCCGGTGGCAACGACTACAACATGGGTGGCCTCTACAATTCATCTTTCTGGGTGAAAAACGGCAACTTCCTCCGCATGAAGGACCTTTATGTGGCCTATACGCTTCCGCAGACATTCTGCCGCAACTTCCTGGGCGGTGTGCGTCCAAAGATTTTCGTGAACGTGCAGAACCTCTGCACCATCTCGGCTTGCGACTGGGTTGATCCCGAAGTGAGCTTCACCAGCTACCCGCTGCAGCGTCTCTGGAGCATGGGTATCAACCTTAAGTTTTAATATGCAAATTTCATAGGATCATCACAATGAAACGCAATATAAAAGTAATACTGATGGGCTGCGCGCTGGGGATTACAGGCCTGGCATCGTGCACCGACGGTTACGAGGCGGAACCGGTCGAGAATTTCACACTCGACTATATCTTCTCCGAGACCGACTCCATGGGAACGCAGGCCCGCCAATATCTCAACAACATCTACCGTCATCTCCAACCGGGGCATAACCGTGTTGCCAGCGATTTCCTCGACGCCGCGTCGGACGATGCAATCTCCATCGAATGGGATGAATCGGAAGTTTACCGCATCGCCATGGGGCAGTATACCGCCAACAACCGCATCTCCTCGGAGATGCAGTGGGGCTATTACTACACCACTATCCGCGAGGTGGCCGAGTTCATCGCCAATATCGACCGTGTGCCGTTCAAGCTCACATATGTCAAGGCCGGCGAGACCCGCACCGATGCCGACGGGAACCTTGTGCGCACACCTTTGAATGTGACGATGAAAGCCGAGGCACGTTTCCTCCGCGCACTGGCCTACTTCGAGATGGTGAAACGTTACGGTGGTGTGCCTCTGATGGGAGATAAGATCTATAGCCTTGAGGATAACCTCGAACTTCCGCGCAACACTTTCGCCGAATGTGTCAACTATATCGTCAGCGAGCTTGATGCCATCAAGGACGACCTCCGCGGTCTCCCCATGGAGGGTACCGACCCCACCAACTACACTGCCGCCGCCACCCGCGAGGCATGCATGGGGCTGAAATCACGTGTGCTGCTCTATGCTGCCAGCAAGCTTTTCAACGAGGAGCCGCTGGAGCGTGGCAACGAACTCGTGGGCTATGCTTCCTATGACCGCAACCGCTGGAAACTTGCTGCCGACGCAGCCTGGGAATTCATTTCCACATTCGGACACAACGGCTCCGGGACAATCAACCTCACCCCGAATTTCAGAGATGTGTTCCTGAACTGGTACAGCTCGGCTAACCCGGAGATAATCTGGTATATCCATGGCGAGATGGGTGGTTTCAATCTTGAGAAGAACAACGGCCCGCTCGGCTTCACCGGCAAGGGACTCGCTTTGGGTCGCACACTGCCTACGCAGAACCTGGTGGAGGCATTCCCGATGAAAGACGGCAAAAAGATAGGGGAGAGCAAATATCCTTATACCCCCGAAACGCAGTATGAGAACCGTGACCCCCGCCTTGACATGACGGTGCTTCACAATGGCTCCAACTGGCTCGGACGTCAGCTCGCCACCTATGAAGGGGGCGGCAACAACCCCACCTCTTCGGCTCTCTACACACGCACGAGCTATTATATGTGCAAGTTCATGGGCAACTATTCTGTCGGAAAAACCGAATATGAGAATCAGAACCATCCTTGGGTCTATCTCCGCTATGCCGAAATCCTGCTGAATTATGCCGAGGCTCAAAATGAGTTCGAAGGCCCGAACGAGAATGTCTACGACTGCCTCATCGCCCTGCGCAAGCGTGCGGGCATCGAAGCCGGCGACAACAACCTCTACGGCTTGAAGAAACCGATGACGCAGGATGAGATGCGCGAGGCAATCTACAACGAACGCCGCATCGAGATGGCGTTCGAAGAGCAGCGTTTCTTTGATATCCGCCGCTGGAAAATAGCCGGCAAGTGCTTCGCCGAACCGGTTCACGGCCTCTCTATCACCAACCGTGACGGACGGTTGAACTTCGCGCAGAACGATGTGCTCAATGTGAAGTGGAACAACCGCCGCTACCTCTATCCCATCCCCTACAGCGAGGTGGTGAAGAATTCTAACATGGTTCAAAACCCTAATTGGTAATATCGTGAT
>WSMN01000136.1 GCA_013316535.1 Muribaculaceae bacterium
TTGATTTTTTATTCTGCCGGTGTAAAAATCTCAGGATTTTTATCTAAATTTGTTTACCGCTTGGCATTGAAGATGTCGCTGGAGCGGGCAAGTCCGGTGTCAACACACCGGCGCCATTGTGTAACAATCAAGGGATATGATTCTTCACAGCACTAACGGCAAGTCGCCGAAGGTTTCGTTCGCAGAAGGGGTGGCCAACGGGATTGCCCCTGATGGAGGGTTGTACATGCCCGATGAGTTACCAAGATTGCCACAAGCTTTTTTCCGCAACATCTCCGAGATGTCGTTAAACGAAATTGCATTCGTAGTTTGCGACACCCTTTTCGGAAACGTCCTGTCGTCGGCGGTCATCAAGCGCATTGTTGACGATGCCATCTCTTTCCCGGTGCCATTACATCAATTGGATGGGAACCGTTACACCCTCGAACTCTTCCACGGCCCCACTATGACATTCAAAGACCTTGGAGCAAGGTTCATGGCCGGATTGCTTGCGCATCTCGACCCCGGCAGACATTTGGGACGCAAAATAATCGTAGCCACCGGCGACGATGGAGGAGCGGCCGTGGCCGATGCGTTCCGAGCCACTCCTGGGGCACAGGTGTTTGTGCTCTATCCGGCAGGCGACTTGTCGGAGGCACAAATATCTCGGTTTGCCACTCTGCATCATGTCAAGGCCATAGAAGTAGCAGGGTCATTTGACGACTGCCAGACGCTCGTCAAAGAGGTGCTGCGCGATGCTGCATCCGGGGCAGCACGCAACTTCACATCCGGGAACTCCATCAACCTCGCCCGGGAACTACCGGCGATAATATATTTCTTCCAGGCATACTCATGCGCCGTCAGAGCAGCAGGCCGGAATGCAAAAATTGTAATCTCGGTGCCGTGCGGCAATCTCGGAACCCTTGCAGCCGGATTGATGTCAAAGATGATGGGATTGCCGGTGAGGCGCTTCCTAGCGGCCAACAATTCCAACGACGTGTTCGTTGAATACCTTAAGACCGGCGGACTGAAACCACGCAATGCGCTTGTCACCATGGCCCGGGCCATGGATGTCGGCAACCCGTCGAACATAGCAAGGATAATCGACATGTATAACGGCGATTTGCAATTGTTGCGCAACGATGTGGAAGGATATGCCTATACTGACGAAGAAATTGCCGAGACCATGAGAGAGGCATTCATCCGTCATACCATGCCTGTATCGCCCCAGGATGCAATGGCATTACGTGCGATGAACCGGCATCTGGCACCCGACGAGACGGGTGTGGCACTTATGGGAGCACATCCGTCGAAATTCGCAACGACATTGAAGGCCGTAATAGGAGTATCTCCCGCCGCACCCTTATCCGAAGATTTTCCAGCAAAACACAGCAGAATAATGCACATACCGCCCACACCCGGTGCATTGAGCCGCGTTCTTGCGATGAAATAACTCAACACAAAACTCATTATACAAAATAAACGTTCAATTGTAAACAACATTTTAATTACCGAACATCATGGCAAACAAACGTGACCTTAAGAAACAAATCCGATATATTTGCGGTGACCTTGCCGCCGAATGTCTGATTGCCGGGGAATATGTGGATGGCATCGACCGCAAATCCATGCGGGCGATAGTATGCAAGATTGCAACGCTCCAGCAGGATGCACTGCAAAGATGCTCTTTCTCATTCGACAAGGTGCCATCGGATTTCAATAACCTTAAAGAATATCACGTTGCACGCAAGGCTTATTTTAAGCAAGCATACAATACTCTTCGCGAAAAATTCAACAAACACGTGCTTGAAATCGTGAAGGATATGAATGCCGCTGTCCCCAAGGAAGTGAAAGAAGCCAACAGGAAGTAAGTGATTGCCCTAAAGGCAACTACGCCGACATTCTGCAAAACACCCAATGATGGGGATGAAGGTGTGCCAAAAAACAAAGATTTTGACACACCTCCATCCCCACATCCGGGAATACACGGCAACAGATTGTTCACAGGCTCTGCATCTTAATAAAGTGCATCCGTCAATAAATCAACATGAATTTAGCGGGAAGAATATTGAAACTATTCGGTTGGAGCGTCGACATATCGGTGCCAGACTATCCGAAGTGCATAATTTGCGTAGCCCCGCACACCTCCAATTGGGATTTTGTACTCGGCGAACTTGCCATACGTTCCGTAGGACGCACAGCAGGATTCATGATGAAATCATCATGGTTCTTTTTCCCGCTGGGCATATTGCTAAGAAAAATAGGAGGTGTGCCAGTGGAACGCAAGCACAAGAAAGGCTCATTGGTCGAGGCTATGGTGCAGCGGTTCCGTACCGAACCACGTCTCACCTTGGCGATAGCTCCTGAAGGCACCAGGAAAAAGGTTGCCAACTGGCACACAGGCTTTCTTCGAATTGCCTATGAGGCAAAAGTGCCTGTCGCGCTTGGAGCAATAGATTTTCCCTCCAAGCACATCCGCGTCACAGACATTTTTGAGCCTACAGGAAATATAGATGCCGACATAGCAGCCATAAAAGCCTTTTACCGACCTTTCTCAGGTAAATATCCCGCTAACTCAACCACAGAACCATCCTGATGAATTCCACAATAAAGATTGCAGCATTGCCGCTCGACATCGCTTGGTGCGACTGCGAAGAAAATCTGCTTGCAGTTGCCGACAGGCTGCCAAAGCTACGCCCTGACACTGATATACTTGTGTTGCCAGAACTCTTTTCTACCGGATTCGTTCAGGACGAGACACTGCTCAAAACCATAGCTCCGGCATCGGCACAAATGACCTTACCCGCCGTCAGATTGTGGAGCCGCCATTTCAATATGGCTGTGGCCGGAAGCTATCTAACGACCATCGGCTCCAAAATAGTCAACCGGGGGTTCTTTGTAGAGCCATCAGGCGAAGAAACATTTTATGATAAGCACCACCTTTTCTGTCTTAGCGCGGAAAGCAAAATC
>WSMN01000137.1 GCA_013316535.1 Muribaculaceae bacterium
GAAACAACAGAAATTCAACAGAAATGAACTGCATACGCTCCAAAGGCAACAGATAGGAGCCATCTTGACTTCATTACAAACAGGTTGTCAATTATGGCAATGCAAAGATAACGAAATCCTGTCACACAACCATCCATTTTCCGCCTCGCCATCCAATTTCACCAAACAATCACTCCGCTGGAACCATTCATGCAATAAAGCAAAAAACTTTTTTGTACTAATAATTGTTTATTCAAGTGAAATGAACTAATTTTGCATCGTGTTCAACTGCGTCGGTCTTTTTCATTCGACGTATTTCTCTTTCTATTCAAATTTTAATCTCAATTTCAAGAGCCGGGGTTTTATACCAGCCAGTTCACACAATCCACTCTATGCCCAATGGCAGTTTGATTTAGGGATTAAAGTTTTCACAGACACTCTCCATCAACTCCGTCCGGTCTATGCCGGAAATCTCCCCAAACAGCACTTCTAACGTAACCATCAAGATAAAAGCAATAGCGGTTCCCCCCACTACGCAACTTTTGTGCGCCATGCCATATGCAATAGCAGTCACAGGTTCAACAACATTTAGCCCCGGAACCGACGCAATTACCATAATTCCCCGAAAATATTAAGTATGTATAACATCTCGGAATTACAATCCATGCCCGACGACAAACTGAAAACAGTTGCCGAAGGGATGGGACTGAAAAAAGTAAATCCCGCACAACGTGAGGAACTAATCTACCGCATACTCGACCAACAGGCTATCAACTTGTCGGCCAATGCTCCTGAAGAAGCTCCACGCCGCCGTGGCCGTAAGCCCAAAAGCCAATCGGCACAGACGACACCAAACGCCACAGAAAAGCCTGCACAAGGCAACGAAATACAGGATGAACCGGCAACACAGCCTTCCAACCAAGTGCAACCGTCCAAAAAAAGAGGGCGCAAACCAATGAACAAACAGGTTGAGACTGCCGAAACAGCCGTTGAGATTCCCGCAGATATGCCGTCGGATGTTGCCACAGCATCGTCAGACAACGAATCTGCCGCAGAGCCAAAACGCCGTGGACGCAAACCCAAGAACCGACAGGCTGCGTCAGCGATTGCATCCAACACATCAACCGACGTCATGGTGCCGCCTACAAACCAAGAGCCTGACACCGATGAGAAATCCGGGGCAAACATTCCGGCTACAGAAGCAGAAACACCCAACGGAATCAATCGCAACAATATGTTGCCGGCCATAACAGAATCTGCCGAAAACGAAGGTTCAGTATCCGCGGATTCCGTTTCCAAAGAGACATCGGAAGCACTTACGGTGGTAAATGCCACAACCCAGCAAAAGGGAAACAATCCGCAAACCTTTATCCACCGCAACCCGAATAACGGCACTGCCAACGACCAACAATCGGCGGCCGGCACCTACAACGGAGATTTCACAGAAAACAATCCGCAACAGCAAAACCGCCGCCCAAACAATCCACGGGTATTCGGGCGTAAAGTGGATGAATCATTCGGTGCTTTCTTCCCCCACGCATCCGGCAAAAGTTTCACCCCACGCTCGCAACGCGAACGCGAAGAGGCCGCTGTCGCAGCAGCTTCCGCTCCTATAATAATCCGCGAACCCCAAGCAGACAAAGTTCAGCAGGAACCCAAGGGGAAGAAAGCCAAGAAGAAAGACCGCCAGCAAATGCAGAAGCAACAGGCACCGGCCATGCCTGCATATAATTTCAACGGATTCCTGCAGACTGAAGGCGTGCTGGAGATAATGCCTGAAGGATATGGTTTCCTGCGGTCAAGCGACTTCAATTACCTGGCATCCCCCGACGACATTTACGTAACACCGGCTCAAATCAAGGCCAACGGTCTGAAACCTGGCGACGTGGTGGAATGCACTATAAACCCGCCCCGTGAAGGAGAAAAATATTTCCCCATGGACAAGGCACTTACCATCAATGGACGTCAGCCGGAGTTTATTCGCGACCGCGTGCCGTTCGAACACCTCACCCCCCTCTTCCCGGATGAGAAGTTCAACCTGACCGGCGGTCGGAGCAACAACCTGTCCACCCGTGTGGTTGACATGTTCTCACCCATCGGAAAAGGCCAGCGCGCCCTCATCGTGGCTCCCCCGAAAACAGGTAAGACGATTCTTCTTAAAGACATAGCCAACGCCATAGCCGAAAACCACCCGGAGGTCTACATCATGATTCTGCTCATCGATGAGCGCCCCGAAGAGGTAACCGACATGAGCCGGAGCGTCAACGCCGAAGTCATTGCATCCACATTCGATGAGCCGGCCGACCGCCACGTGAAAATCGCAGGCATCGTCCTTGAAAAAGCGAAACGCATGGTTGAATGCGGACACGATGTCGTTATTCTGCTCGATTCCATCACCCGTCTTGCACGTGCATATAACACAGCCCAACCCGCATCAGGCAAAATCCTGTCGGGAGGTGTGGACGCAAATGCCCTCCAAAAGCCCAAACGTTTCTTCGGGGCGGCACGCAACATTGAAGGCGGCGGGTCACTTACAATCATCGCGACCGCCCTCACCGAAACCTCCTCAAAGATGGATGAAGTCATCTTCGAGGAATTCAAGGGCACGGGCAATATGGAACTCCAACTCGACCGCAAGCTTTCCAACAAACGAATCTTCCCGGCAGTCGACATCATGGCATCTTCTACCCGCCGCGATGACCTGTTGCTTCGAGAGGAAACACTCAACCGCATGTGGATTCTGCGTCGGTTCCTCTCGGACCGCACATCCATCGAAGCAATGGAATTCATTAAAGACCGCATGGAACGTACTCCCGACAACGACGAACTGCTCCGCACAATGGGCGACTAAACACTATAAAAGTAATTCTAACGCAAATCAATGGCGGTGTATCAAAATTTTGATACACCGCCATTGATTT
>WSMN01000138.1 GCA_013316535.1 Muribaculaceae bacterium
GCCCAATACGAAGCGTTGGCATAAAAAGCCCTGCATACGCTCAATTCCGTAACCACTTCCAAAGAATCAATATCCCGGTAACCCATGAAATCCTCGAAACGCTTTTCCATGCGTTCACGCAACACAGGGTGGAACTTATGCGGCGCGTCTGTCAGAATCCATCCCCGTTGCCCCTCACGGAGCAGCAACACCGTTGCATAATGATAGCGCACACCGTAAGCCTCGATTCCTGGCAATGAAGGCCGTGACACATGGAGGCATCCAGCCGTGAAAACTAGTAGAAGCAACCCGCCCAACGCCAACGCCATCCGTCGGCGTATCAAAGCCAGCCAAACAAGTAGAATCGCGGCATAACAGGGAACAAGCAGCCACGCAGAGAAATAAATCCCGTCCAGAGATGCACCGGGAAGCGATGCCACATGCGAGACAATCCATATAATCACGTCATACATGCCTTCGACAAACGCCACAAGCCATCCCGCGTCTGCCCCGGCACATTGCAACAACACCAGCAACACACCGCCACCCATGAACCACGGCATCACCAACCCGACCGGGAGATTAGCAAGCAGAAAACAGAGTGGCAACTGATGGAAATGCCAGGCAGCCAGAGGAGAAGTGGCAATAACCGCCGAGAAGCACACTGCAAGCCATCGCAACGCCGACCGCACCCCAAACGGCAACCTGCCTCCGGGCATCAGTTCAAAAGCGAACATCAATATGCCCGCCACGGCGGCAAACGAAAGCTGGAATCCCGGAGCGTATAACGCCATGGGGTCGAATAATAATATCAGCAAAGCCGCCAGGCACAGATTATTGAGCGGACAGGAACCGCGCCGCAACAATCGTCCGACCAATACAACAGAGACCATTATGACCGTGCGCACCACCGAAGGTGAACATCCGGTGAGAAATACATAGCCCCACAACAAGACAACCACGGCCATGCTCCCAACCCTGTTATGGCCGGCCATGCGTAATGGGAACAACAACAGAGAGACCATAAAGGCTATGACAGCGACATGTGTGCCGCTCAATGCAAGCACATGAGCCACACCGGCTGTCGCAAACCTCTCCCTGACTTCCGGCACAAGCTCCCCGGCATTCCCGAGCAAAACCGCATCGAGCATCGCCGCTGCCGGTGACGACAACCCCGAATGCCCGTGGATGAAATCCGACACACGCCCCCTGATTCGCGAAAAGAATGCCGAAAGGGAATCCTTGAACCCGATAACGTGCAGCGCACCATCCTCAATGTCGCAACATGCCCCGATTCCGTTTCGAAAAGCGTATGCCCCCATCGAAATCTCGCCCGGCACGACAACCCCGTCGTCAATCGGCCGCAATTCGCCATTGAAAGCAACCACATCACCCGCCATCAAGGGTGGCACCGCAGCATGATAATATGCCAGCACCTTTCCCCCGCTGTCAAGCTTCACCGCCAGCCGTTGATTATAGGGTGTAGCGGCAACGTCCTCAACCCGCCCGCTTCGGACACCCCCAGCAGAATCCGCACCATAATGAACAGGTGCGAGAGATGCCAAGTCACCTGCAATCATGCCAATCAATGCAAACAACGCACACGATGCTGCACGAAACCATTTCCGCCACCACGCAAAAATGCAAAAAGCAGCCAGGAACACGGCTCCATACAATACTAACCCGCCTGTATGCCGCATTAAAATCTCCCCGACCACAAAAGCGGCAAGAACCGGCAGAAGCGGCATTCCGGGAAGTATACGCCTGGGGGATTGCAAATCTATAAGCTTATAAGTTGGTCAATACACTACACGACCACCTGCCAAGCGGACATTACTATTTCCGTGCAGTCCATATTTCCCATGATTCAAAAGCCTGAAGCAACAGCATCTCAAGGCCATTCTTTGTTTCGGCTCCGCGTGCGGCACAGCGTTTCATGAACAACGTGACGTCAGGGTTATACAGCAGGTCGTAGCAAAGGAACTCAGGGGTAACCAGGTCATAGGGAATGTCGGGGCACTCATCGACATGGGGATACATGCCCAGCGGCGTGGTGTTCACTATCACCTTGTGTGAATCCATGATTTCAGGAGTAAGCTCCGCATAGGTTACCGCCCCCTCACGCTTGGTGCGCGACACGATGAGCGGCTTTATCCCCAAATCCTCCAGCCCGCAGCACACAGCCTTGGACGCACCACCCGACCCGAGCACCAATGCCCCCTTATGGCACGGACGCAACAACGGTTGCAGGGAATTGCGAAAACCAGCTATGTCACTGTTGAATCCTACAAGCTTAAAGTCGTTGTCGGCTTTACCCCTTATTATCTGGATCACATTAACCGCCCCAACCCGTTGCGCCACAGAATCAACATCGTCAAGATAGGCCATGACCTGCTGCTTGTAAGGAATCGTGACATTCAACCCGTCCAAGCGGGGATTTTCCGCAATGACCTCCATCAAATCCCCTATGTCGGGAATCTCGAAATTCACATAACGTGCATTGACACCCTCCGCCTCAAATTTCTGGTTAAAAAACGTTTGAGAGAACGAATGCCCCAATGGGTACCCTATCAGTCCGTAAATCTTTTCTTCATTGTTTTTCATGCCGCAATTCAGAGGTATTTAATATCATCTGTTCATTGTTAATCATCAGAGGGTGAATTATGAATTAAAGTCGGATTCATCGCCATTTGCACTCAACATCACTCATCCAACACCCTGTTGATTTCAGGAAATCAAGAAATCGTCTAAGAAGCCAAGAAACATGGTGTTCCCCGGTTTCTTATCGCCATTTTCCACAAAGTTAATCATTTTTACAGAATTTCACCTATATCCGGCACAAGCTCATCATTTTTTGTTAACTTTCCTCTAAAACGTATTCTGTGATTTCTCCAACAAGCTGACCGAAAAT
>WSMN01000139.1 GCA_013316535.1 Muribaculaceae bacterium
GCCCATGAGTTTTGAGGCGTTTGCGTAAAGGACGCGCATTCCGGCCTTGCAGGCCTCGTAACCCAATGCTGTTGCCAGATAGCTTTTTCCAGTGCCGGAACAACCGGTGATGAACAGGTTGTCACCCTTGCGGACAAAATCCAGCGAGGCAAGACGCTCCATCTGGTTGCGGTCGAGACCACGCGGCAGGGTGTAGTCTATCTGTGCCATTGAAGCGTCGCCATATCGGAAGTTTGCATTTTTCACCAGCCGCTCGATATTGCGTGCAGCCCGGTAGTCCCATTCCCTGGAGAGCAACCAGTTCAGAAAGCTGTCTGGTGTCATTGTCTCTGCAAGAGTGGACTGGAGGCTTTCGGTGAACGCGGCCGCCATGCCGTGCAGGCGCATGCGGTGCATGAGGTCCATAGAGATGGTGTTTCGGTCCTTTTCAGGAGTTATGGGTGTCGTCTTATCGTTTGTTTCCATTCTGTTCGTTGTCGTTATTGGTTGATTGTTTGATGCTGGCGGCAAAATATTCTTTACCGCGTATATTGCAGTGGGCCGGTGTCAGACGTTCGTTGCCGTCGGCATCAGCCCCCGGCAGATAATCCGCGTCGGCCCCGGACTCAAGGATGTCAACCATGTCGCTGACACTGTAGAGGCGCGCATCCATGGCCGCAGCACAACCTGATACAAGTCGTTCCTGTCCATACTTTTTCTCCAGTTTCATGATGCCTCGGCATGCTCTGAAGGCGAGTTCCGGATAGCGTCTGTCTTCGATGACCGCCCGCAAATAGTGTACTACGATATTGTCAATCTGAGCCGCGCGTGAAAGTAGTTCTTCAATGTCACTCTCACAGCTCCCTTTGCGCCCCGGCAGGTTGTGTGACGGCTTGGTGGTATATTCGTAAGGAGTGTCGTTGCGGTGATGTGTGGTCACATGGGTGAAGCCATGAAAGATATCAATTGTTTCAGCATCATAGACTATCTCCACACGTTTGCCGACATATTGCACAGGCACACTGTAATGATGTTTATTGAGGGTGACGTAACTGTTACGCTGGACTGTGGCGACAGCCAGCTGTCTCATCTGATAGCGGGTTGTCGGCAATGGATGCAGACTGTCCTTTTCGACAGCCTCGAAGAGTTGACGGCGTGATTCCTTGCGGCGGGTAAGATTCCGGGCGTTGAATGCCGCAACTGATTTAAGAATGGCTTCGTTGAGCGATTCCAGATTATGGAACACCATACCCTCAAGGTCTACATATACTGACCGATACATCAGCTTTACCGCATTTTCCACCAGAGCCTTGTCCTTGGGATGGCGCACGCGGGCCGGTACCACGGCACAGCCGTAATGATCGGCGAAAGCCTCGAAGTCAGCATTGATTACCGGTTCGTTGCGGTCGCTGCGCGTGACGGCGGACTTCAGGTTGTCCGGCACAATCGCACACGGAGCCCCTCCATAAAAATGGATGGCGTTCTCGCACGCCTTGATGAGGTCCTCCTTCTTCTGCGACCACACGGCCTCGCAGTATGTGTAATGACTGCACGGAAGTATCGCGACAAACACCTCGACTTTCCGCGCCTCCGCTGTTGCTTCGTCAACTATCTCCAGTCGGTTTCCGGCAAAATCGATATACATCTGGTCTCCGGCGCGGTGCTCGACATGACCAATGGCGTTGGTCTGCAGCATGAACTGCCTTAGCTTCATTCCGAATGATGCCTTGAGGTATCCATCGGGATGTACGGCACGGTACTCTTCATAGAGTTTCTTGACAGTCATGCCCCTGCGGGAAAGCCTGGCCGCATATTCAGGCAATAGGGCTTCGAGCCTGATCTGCCGTTCTGACGGTTGACGCTCCCTCGCACCGGGTATGGCGAACAGTTCCTGTAGCCGCGCGTCGCTCAGCGACGGCAGCTTCTCAGCGGGGATACCGCTGTCCTGATACATTCTCACATAGCGCCGCACCGTGTTCCTCGAGATGTCAAAAGCACTGCTGATGCTTTTTATTCCCATTCCTGATGCGTAACACAGGAGAATGTTTTTTAATTTTGTATTCATGTTTCTTTGAATTATATCCCCCGTCGGCCAAAACGGAATTCAAAGATACATATAAAATCCCCTGCTGACATTACGTCGACAGGGGTCATTTTTATTCTGGGCAAAAGGGTCAGTGCAATTTTGGCCAAAGGGGGCAAATCAGCCTGGCTCAAGGGGTCATCCGACCCTGGGTTTTCCAATCACCACGAAACATGGATATATTGAAAATTTCCACCAAAATCTTTCATCCCTGCATTTGGTAACCAAATCAGCCGACCGTATAGCAGGTTTGGGACAGAAGGGCGCGAAGAACCGAAGAATTGATTTTATTATGGAAATCAGCGGATGACGGAGCAATCAGCACACCCGACAGGTCGACTGATGCCGGGCTAAGGAGCAGCTGGCCGGATGCAGTGCCATAGAAGTCGGGACGATGTGCACGGCGCGGAATCACGATGGCACGGACACCCCCGGCCACGGCGGCACACAGAATATTGATGCGGGGTTCTTCCAACCCGATATTTTCCGGCAACCTTGACAGAGTGTCACAAACGCCACGAAACCATTCGCGGGCACCTTCCTCATCGCTTAGGTCTGCGGCAGCCACTTTGAATGGCAAAGCGGCGTTCCGTTCCACCCAATCGAAAATTGGCAATGAAGTGCGTTCGACAGCCTGGAAGTGGAAATGGTCGGGAGCGGATGCCCCGCAAGCAGGACCGTTATAAAACAGAGCCAGCCCAGGCAAAGACCTCGCCATGCGGAACATGTCGGCAAAACGGCGCGCCCCACCGGCTGTTATCAGTTGCGGTATATGGATAACCGCCGGAA
>WSMN01000036.1:0-13163 GCA_013316535.1 Muribaculaceae bacterium
TTGAGTGGTTCGTAGAGACGCCATTCGCGGTGTCTTGTAACTTTGTGACCGGGAGTGGTATATAGGGGTTACAAGACATCATGAATGGCGTCTCTGCAACGGTGGTGTGGATTATTCGGCGATGTTGTGGAACACGTTCTGCACGTCCTCGTCCTCCTCGAGTTTTTCAAGGAGCTTGTCGAGGGTTTCGCGCTGCTCGTCGGTAACCTCTTTCACATCGTTGGGGATGCGCACAAATTCGGTGGAGAGGATTTCAAATCCGTTGCTTTCGAGGTACTGCTGTATGTTGGAATATTCCTCGAAGGGGCCGTAGAGCATCACTGCACCTTCTTCGTCGGCCTCCAATTCGTCCACGCCGTAGTCAATCAGTTCCAGTTCGAGGTCTTCGAGCGACATGTCGGGCTTGGGCTGGATTTTGAGCATAACCTTATGTTCGAAAAGGAATGTGAGCGAACCTTGTGTGCCGAGCGAGCCGCCGTGCTTGGTGAAATACGAGCGCACGTTGGCCACGGTGCGGGTATTGTTGTCGGTGGCAGCCTCCACGAAGATGGCGATGCCGAAGGGGCCGTATCCCTCGTAGGTGATTTCCTTGTAGTCCTTGGCATCCTTGTCGGTGGCTTTCTTTATGGCGCGTTCAACGGTGTCCTTGGGCATGTTTTCGGCCTTTGCATTCTGCATCAGCGCACGCAGGCGAGGATTGGTCGAGGGGTCGGGGCCTCCCGCTTTCACGGCTATGGTGATTTCCTTGCCGATGCGGGTGAATGTGCGTGACATGTTGCCCCAGCGTTTCAGTTTTCTTGCTTTGCGGTATTCAAATGCGCGTCCCATGGGATAATATGTTTGTTGTTAAATATTTATTTGAATATTGTGAGCCTTATAACTCTTATAAATCACATCAGATTTATAATTGTATATAGCTGCGGCCTAATAACTAACGACTAAAAACTAATAGCTAAAAACTAATAGCTAAAAACTAATAACTAACAGCTACCTCATCTCAATTCCGCTCCGGCTTTTGCCTGGAGGTTCTTGATGACCTTGGCCATTGTGGCGTCGATTTGTTTGTCCTGAAGCGTCTTTTCATCATCCTGGAGGGTGAGTGAGATGGCGTAGGATTTCTTTCCTGCGGGGAGGTTTTTCCCTTCGTAGACGTCGAACAGCGTGATGTCGCGCAACAGTCGGCGTTCGCTTTCGCGCACGATGGCTTCTATTTGTGCCATTGTAACCGATGTGTCGACAAGCAGTGCGAGGTCGCGTTTCACCGGCTGTGTCCTTGGCAGGGGTGTGAACTCAACCTTTTTCTTGACGGCGAGTTTTACGAGCGCGTCCCAGTCGAGCTGTGCGTAGAACACCGTTTGCTTTATGCCGCACTTGGCGAGCATAGCTTTGGCCACGATGCCCATTTCGCCGAGCGGTTTGCCAGAACGGGTGGCTATGGCGAGCGCGTCGGAGAAGATATCGTTGCCTGTTACTCGTGTCAGTGTGATTTCTTTATCCGAAATGCCGAGACGGGCAAAAATATTGGCCACTGCTGCCTTGAGGTCGAAGAACGTTGTTTCCTCGGCAGGACGTGCCCAGTTGGCGCGTCGGCTGTTGCCGGTCATCCACAGGGCGAGGCGTGCGCCTTCGCTGAAAGGTGCGAGCGGGGTCTCGGCAGTTGACTGCGCCTCGGGGTTGAGGAAATATACGTTGCCGAACTCATAGAAAGCGAGGTCGTCGGCCTTGCGGTTCACATTGTGGGCGACTGATTCCAGGCCGCCGAAGAGCAAGGTCTGGCGCATCACATTGAGGTCGGAGCTCAATGGGTTGAGCAGCTTGACACAGTGCGATGCCGGGTAGGCATTAAGGTCGGTATAGTAGTTTTCGGCTGTGAGCGAGTTGTTGAGAATCTCGTTGAAGCCGCAGGCGGTCAGCTGTTCGGAAATGAGGTGTTGCATGTCGTCGGCATCGTCGGTAACGGAGCGTTGCTGAAGTGCGGAATGCACCGTTTCAGAGATTTCAACGTTGTTGTAGCCGTAGATGCGCAGCACATCTTCCACCACATCGCACGGACGTTGCACATCCACCCGGTAGGAAGGCACAAGCAAATCAAGCGTTTCGTTGCCGTTCCCATCGCTGTGCCGTCCGGCAATCTCGATTTCGAGCGAACGGAGGATTGCATCAACTTCGTTATTAGGGATTTCCTTGCCGACAAGCGAGTTGAGATAGCTGTAGCTCAATTCAACCTTGAACGGTTCGGCTTTTTCGGGGTAGATGTCGACGGGTTCGCCGCAGATTTCGCCTCCGGCAAGCTCCTTCACCATGATGGCTGCCAGTTTCAGGGCATACATGGTGGCGTTGGGGTCGAGTCCGCGTTCATAGCGGAACGAGGCATCTGTCGATAGGCCGTGGCGGCGTGCTGTGCGCCGGATGCGCGTGGGGTTGAAGTATGCGCTTTCCAGGAATATGTCGGTGGTCTTTTCGGTCACGCCAGAGTTGAGACCGCCGAACACACCTGCTATGCAGAGCGGTTTCGCCGCGTCGCAAATCATCAGGTCGGCCTCGTCGAGCTTTCGTTCTATTTCGTCAAGTGTCACGAAAGGTGTGCCAGTGGGGCATGTGCGCACCACGATGCGGTTCCCTTCGATGGTGGCCAGGTCGAAACAGTGGAGCGGCTGACCCATGCCGTGGAGAATGTAGTTGGTTATGTCCACTATATTGTTGATGGAGCGCACGCCAATGGCTTCCAGACGGTTGCGGAGCCATTCGGGGCTTTCGCCCACCTTGACGTTGCGGATGGTCAGACCGCTGTAGCGCGGCGCGCCCTGGAGGTCGATGACCTCCACTTCCACGCCTCCGTCGGGGCGGTCGGCCTTGAAGCCGTCTATGGACGGGCGGTGCAGGTCGCTGTGGCACAGATGGCAGTCGAGATAGGCAGCCAGGTCGCGTGCCACACCGTAGTGCGATGCCGCGTCGATGCGGTTGGGGGTGAGGTCAACTTCCATCACCCAGTCGCTATTGAGGTTGTAGTATTCTGCAGCGGGAGTGCCGGGTGCCGGTGCGTTTTCTTCGGGAATCACGATTATGCCGTCATGGCTCGTGCCGACCCCTATTTCATCTTCGGCGCAAATCATGCCGAGCGATTCCACGCCTCGGATTTTCGAGCGTTTGATCTGGAATTCCTTGTCGCCGTCGTAGAGCGTTGTGCCGACGGTGGCAACTACCACGGTCTGTCCTGCGGCCACATTAGGCGCGCCGCATACGATTTGCGTCGGTTCCCCGTTGCCGAGGTCAACTGTGGTGATGTGCAGGTGGTCGCTGTCGGGATGCTCCACGCATGTGAGCACTTTGCCGATTACCAGCCCGCGCAGGCCGCCTTTGATGGATTCCACTTCCTCGAGGCCGTCGGTCTCAAGGCCGATTGAAGTCAGCGCGGCGGTTACCTGTTGCGGCTCCATCTCGAAATCGAGATAGTCCTTAAGCCATTTATAAGATATATTCATGGGTCAAATCGTTATTATCCGATGTTTGAAGTTCCCAGGGAATCTCTCCCTCTCGAAATTTTTGCTGCTTTCCCCTTCAAACCGCAAAGTTACGAAAAAATCCCCGAAACTCCTCCTTAAAATCCCGCCTGTCAGTGCCGCAAGCATCCGATGGGGACAATATAGATGCCATCGGCATTGCGATAAGCATAGTCTCCCACTGCCGTGAGTACCATCTTGAAACTTGGCGCAGGCATTCGGGTGGTGTCAATCACTTGTTCCAGTTTGTTGAGCGTTTTCGTGGCATCCGTCATGGCCTTGTCTCCGCCGAGCTTTATTTCCACAAGGCCGTATCGCCCGTTTCGCAGGTGCACCACGGCATCACATTCAAGGCCGCTGCTGTCGCGGTAGTGGTACACGCTTCCGTTGCCGGCTTCAGCGTATACCCTTAGGTCACGTATGCACAGCGTTTCAAAAATCAGGCCGAACGTCTCGAGGTCGTTGACTAAATCTAAAGGTCCCAAGCCTAATGCGGCAACGGCAATAGACGGGTCTACGAAATAACGGGTGTCGGATGTGCGTATCGCGCTCTTCGACCGCAGGTTGGGGTTCCATGCCGGCAAGTCCTCTATGACGAATATTTTTTTGAGTGCGGATATGTAGTTGCTCACGGTGTCAGTGTCAAGGGTAGCCGAATCGTTTGGCAGCATGTCCTTGCGTATGTTGGCGATGGACGTTTGAGAACCTTGGCTGCGTGCATACGAGCGCATGAGCCTCCTGGTGCGTTCGGGGTCTCGTGCCACAGAGTCCACGCGCGATATGTCGGTCTTTACCACCGCGTCGTAATAGTCGAACGCCGGTTCCAATGCGTCGTCGCCGGTGATTTGTACTGCCATGGGCCATCCGCCGCGGCATGAGAGGTAAGCGATTCGTGCAAGGTCGTTGGAGTTGTTGCCTGTTATGGTGGCGGGAGCGTTGAAAAGTTCCGACAGCGAGACCGAGCCGTTTGAATCCTTTGATTCAAAGAGGGTCATCGGGCGCATGGTGAGCCATGAGAATCGCCCGGTGCCGGTGTGGCGTATTTTGTCGGTCGAGGGGGGGACGGCAGAGCCGGTGAGGATGAACTGCCCCGTCCGGCTGCGTTCATCCACCTCTCCTCTCACGGCATCCCATAATTCCGGTGCCAATTGCCATTCGTCGATGAGGCGAGGGGCATCTCCTTGCAGAAGCTGATATGGGTTGATGCCTGCCAGCTCCAGCAATTGTTTGGAGTTCTTGGCGTTGGCCAGATACACCGAGCTGTTGGCGAATGTGGCCGATGTGGTGCTTTTCCCACACCATTTGGCTCCTTCCACCAATATCGCTCCGCTGACCCTTAGCTTCTTTGCAATCAGGCTCTCGATTATGCGCGGATAATAGTTGTTCATTGCATCTGGCATAACTTGCAGATTCTACGATTTTGTGTATTTGCTTAACTGCTGCAAAGATAATGATTTAATTTGGATATTCGGTCAAATGTGGAGTTTTTATTCGGTGGTTTGTGGAATTTTCATTCGGTGGTTTGTGGAGGTTTCATTCGGTCAGATGTGGAAAAACGGTAGATGTTGGCAGATGGTTGCGCTTGTGTCATTTTTCGGATAGGATATTTTTGTAGAGTTCAATCAGTTTGTCGATTTCTATGTCGAGGTTATGATATTGCATTATGTGGCGGCGGCATTTGAGTGCGGCGGCATTCAAATCGCCTGATGCGATATGTTCTATTGCAGCGGCGTAATCGGCGGCTGAAGCGTACATGGGGAGCGTGGCGCCGCAGTCTGCGACAACCTCCTCGCAGAAACCTTGCCGGGAAGTCACGGGGATAAGTCCCTGCGACATGGCTTCAATCAGAGCGTTAGATTGGCCTTCGCCCACATGGCGGGTGGGGAACATGAATATGTGCATACGTTTCATCTGCTCGTTCAGCTGTTCGTGGGATAACAGGCCGAGGTAGCATACACGTTCATGTGATAGCGTTTGCAAAGAAATGTCCGGGGCAATGGGGCCTGCGAGATACAGGCGGAATCGGCTGTCAAGCCGCTTGATTGCATCGAGCATTATGTCGATGCCTTTGTTGCCGGTTATCCGGCCGAAATAGAAGATGTTTATGACTGATGTGTCGCGTTCCGGCAGTGTGAAATTGCCGCATATTGCGGTATTTGGAAAATAGTATGTAGGCCTGTCAACACCTATTATGTCCTTGATGTCTTTAATGTATGTCCGGCTCTCCACCGTCAGGGTATCGGCGTTTTCAAGCATCCGACGTATGTCTTGCCGGTATCCATTTCCGCGTGACAGATAGAACCGTGTCATGGATCCCGCTCTCACATCGGTCAGTATTTTGAATCCAAGCCGCCTGGCCATGCTTATGGTCCATACGGCTGGTTTCAGAAGTTTATCTTTTGTTGGGGTTGAATGAAAAATCACATCAGGATGTTTCCTGTATCTGAACAACCGTATGGGTTGGAATAGCAATCGGATATATGCTAATTTACCTATTATCCCTAATTTGCGGTTAATGATGGGGTAGGGCATCTCCACAACATCCACGCCGCGTTGGCGCATCGCATCGATGTTCTTTCTGTTGGCGGCCTCGAAGCCCCCGGTGCTCGGTTGCCCGGCAGGTGTTATCGGGCCGGAATATAGAATCTTCATTTGAGTTATGGGCTTGTCGGGTGATGGATTATCGCAATCTGGTGATGATGTCATCGGGATTTTGGTGCATACGGCTGAATGCAACGATTTTCTTGCCGAGGTCTTTTATCGAGCCGCCGATGAAATAGACCGTGTCGTCGGTGATGAGGAACCTGTCGTGCACATTGACACAGCTTTTCACCTCTATGGGTGCATATTGGGCATTGTGCTTTTTCAAATCAATGGATATGTGTGAGTGTTTAGGATTGGTGTAGATGGTTGCAGAAACGCACTCCTTGCGTTTATCCAGCACTTTCAACACTTTGTCGTCAACATAATTGTCGATTAGGACTATACGGTTGTTGGCCGTTCTTACTAAATCTGAAATAAGGGTATAGGCATCAAATATCTGGCCTTCAAAGAAGAAACCTTCAATCTGCTTTGTGCCTCCGCGAACAGCTTCTGTGTTTGAGGTGCAAAAACTGCACCTCAAATTATTGAATTCATCTCGGTCGAGTTCAAACATAAAATCAGGCGGAAAGCGATTTATATTTGACTTGACAGCTCGTTTCAGATATTTGGTCTCGACCCCATATAGCCGGGCCAGGTCGCTGTCGAGCATCACCTGTTGGCCTCTGATTACATGAATGAGGTTTTCTATTGGCAATTGTGATTGCTGGTTTGGCTTGGCGGCCATTGTCAATTTGTTGTTGTCGTTTCGTTGCATTGGCAGGTAGTCCTGGTTGAGGAATGGCTTTGGAATTGGTGGTTATGTCAGCTCGGCGTAGTGGCGGAGGTAGTCGGCGGCGGTGCGGGAGATGTCGTAGCGTTCGGTGACGTGGCGGTAGGCATCGTTCCGGGCAAGGGCGAGGTGGCGGGGGTAGTCGGCGATGATGCGGGCAATGGCAGCGGCGCAGTCGCCGGGGTCGCCACATCGGAAATGGGAGCCGAACCGCCCGTTGCCGATAACTTCCATGGGGCCTTCGATGTCGCTTACCAGCACCGGCACTTTGGCTGCCATTGCCTCGGCCACCGTCAGGCCGAACCCCTCGTAGCGCGACGGTAGCAGGAACAGGTCGTAGTCGCACAGGTGGCTGTAGATGTAATCCCGTGAGCGGTTCCCGAGGAAGTTTATGGAGGCGGAAAGGCCGTGTGTCTCGGCAAGTGCACGCAGATGCTGTTCCGACGAACCTTCGCCGATGAAATCCAGTGTGACGTTCCGGGACGGGTGTGACTTTTTGAGCAGGTTCAATGCCTCTATGGCTATGTCCTGCCCCTTCTTTTGGTGCATGAGCCTGGCCACCACGGCTATGCGGAATGACCCGGATGATTGGTCGTTGGCTTCGTCTGTTGGTTTGACGCTGATTCTGCTACAGGTTATTCCGTTTTCAACAACGGTTGACGGAAGCGACAGCCGTTGTAGCAGATCGGCGTGCACGGCCTCGGAGATTGCGAAAACTTGGTGCAGTTTCTTCGTGTGCCGCAGGTTTATGCCGGTGTCGTGGACGGTCATCACGATTTTTGCTCCGGGTGTGTTGAACGTGAAACCGGGGGCTTTGCTGGAGTGGAGATGAATGATGTGCGGATGCGTCCGGCGCAGCACAAGGTTGTAGCGCAGCAGCCACAATGGGTTGTGGCTCCCCTCGGGGCGGTTGAGCGTGACCACGCGGATGCGTTTGTCGAGGGCGTCGAGCAACGGCTGCTCATAATGCCGGTTTATGACGATAAGCGTGACATCGTGTCCTGCGCGGGCCTGTTCGGCCATTATGTCGGCCATCATCAGCTCGGCTCCGCCGGTGGTGAACCCGAATGAAACGTGGGTGATGTTCATAGCTCGTAGGGTATAAATCTGATGATTTTTCGGATGCAAAATAGAGCTTTTCGTAATTGAATTTATAATTTGTTGTATTTCAAGGCGAAATTAATATTTGTGTCCCAATACACGAAATGTTTTTGGCCAAAAATGTCCCAATGCACGAAATGTTTAAATTGAAAATGCCGCAAAACACATTTTTGAGGTCGCATTTGTATTGGGTTATGGGATTGTTATGGTCAAGTGGAAAAAGTAGCCTTCATCCGACAAAAATAACTTGAAAATCCCCATAAATCCTGCACAAGACTTGTGTTTGCCGTATTTGTGGATTTGACATACAATTTTTGTAATGAAGTCGCCGTTATGTGGATGTTGACAATACTTGACATCATGACTTTGCAGACATCCCCGGCTTCGAAACGAAATCCGACAATCTATATATTGAAGTGTATTGCCGTTGTGCTGATTACATGGAGCCATATGGATGAATTAGTTCCGATTTCGCAAATATGCACCGGAGGTGCCGTGGGCGACGGATTGTTTTTGTTCTGCTCAGGCTTCACGCTTTTCATGGGACGAGGAGGAGATTTCTTCAATTGGTACAAACGTCGTGTAAACAGGATTTATCCTAGCATTCTTGCATGGGCGGTGGTCTCATGTTTGTTTTTCGGGACAGACCGTGACATAGTGTCAATAATCCTTTATGGTGGAGGTACCTTTATTTCTGCCATGATGGTGTTCTATACCGGGCTGTATTTTCTGCGATGGGTAGGTATCAAGCGTTTGGCATGGTTTTGTGGAGTTTATGTTCTTGTTCTTATCGGTGCATATCTGATGCTGTTGGGGAGCCGCGATGGAATTTTCATATATCATACCACAGAAACTTTCACTTTCATGCATTATTTCCTGTGCATGGTTTTGGGTGCCGTTGTCGGTGCAAATTCCGACAGAATGACACCTTCAAGATTCTTGCCGAGTTTTGTCTGCGCATTGGGTACGTGTGTGATATATTATGCTTTCTTGTATTGGTGCGACCACAATGAAGTGGTGCGCAAATTCCAGTTGATTTCTGTGATACCTATGTGGTTTGTTCTCTATTTTATTTACAGGATGTGCAGTGCGCCTGAACTTGTCAGGCTCTATGAGAAAACATGGGTTAGGAAGCCGGTCTATTGGATAAGTGCCATATCTCTGGAAGTGTATCTTGTTCAGTTTGTGTTATTCACTGATAAGTACAATCACCTCTTCCCGGTGAATGTCATTGTCACTTTCCTTGTGATCTTTGCCCTGTCGTACATTGTGAAATGTTTAGGAACTCTCATATTGCAGACTTTCAGGGAGGAGAATTATGATTGGAAGAAAATAGTCTCGCTATAATCATGCGGCGATGTCTCAACGTCTGCTTCGACAGGCAGATACCCTCTTGTAACTTTCTCATTCACCTGTAGGGATGTCCCGTGCGGATTTTAACAACTGGCTTTTCACCAGTCCTCAAACTCTGGAATAGAGGACTATTATTTGGTCGGGGTGAGAGGCCACGGGTTACCGATGTAGCGTGCCGGATTATCGTAGGAAATGACTTTGCAGGGTACGCCGGCGGCCGTTGCCATTGCGGGGATGGATTTTGTGACTACCGCCCCTGCACCGATGGTGGTGTTGTCGCCGATTTCCACATCCTCGACGATGCACACGTTGGGGCCGATGTAAACATTGTCGCCGATACGGGCGGGTGTGCCATGGTTGGTGCCGATGCTAAGGAAATGGCTTAGGTTGCAGTTGTTGCCAATGGTTGTTTGTCCATTCACGATCATTCCCACGGCATGGCCGATATAAAGGCCGTAGCCGATCCGGGTGGTGTTGGGAATCTGGATGCCGTAAAGTTTGCCGAGCCGCCATTTCTTAATCCGGGCAAAGGGGCGCAGGATGTTTGGCTGTGATGCAAGCCGGAACCAGAAGCTGTAGGTGAATCCCTGCTCCTTGGCGAGGAATGCCGTGGCGAGCATCTTTGCAAAAACCTTGGCCTTTGCCAAGGTGCCGCTCTGCCCGTTGAACGGGGCATAGCGGTAATAGTCCGATTTTATGTAAGTCCAGGCAGAGTCCATATGTTGCTATGGTTTATTTGCCGACGATTTCCTGCACTTCGCGGTTGGTCAGGGCATGGAAGCTGCCGGTGCTGTTTAGTGATTCGGTGAATGCGAGGGCTCCTTGCGACAGGTGTCGGCGCAAGGTCCTGTCGAGTGTTATGCGCTCTATGGCCGAGGCCATTGCCTCGGTGTCCTTGTCCGGGACAAGCAGTCCGTTTTCACTATCCTTGATGGTGTAGGGCATGGCGGAGTTATTGAAACATATGACCGGGAGGCCGTTCATCATGGCCTCGCACAGCACCATGCCGTAGCCTTCGAGCAGTGACGGGAACAGAAACGCGTCGGCTTTTGCCGTGAGATTTTGTTTTTCTGCGGCAGTGACGAATCCCGTGAACGTGACGTTCAGATTTTCAGCTGCAATCATCTTGTCGAGAACGACCTTGTAATCCTGCTCAACTGTTTTCCCGACAATTGTCAGATGGCACTCCACACCGCGTTTTTTAAGTGCTGACAATGCCTGTAGCGCATAAATCAATCCTTTGCGCCTTTCGATTGTGCCTATATAGAGCAGTTCCCCTTGCTTGGGATGCGGTGGCATGGCACTCTGGGGCTTGTCGAACGGGATTTGCCAGTAGCGTATCTCCTTTTTAGGGAAAAAAGACTTGCAAAGGTCAAGGATATAGGGGCTTGGCACCACAATGATGTCTGCGCTCCGCATGAACCGGTTTTCCTGCATCCGGTAGAATATCCGGCGGGCTCCTTCTGCCTGGTGGTGCAGGAAATGATGATGTATGACAGCAGTTTTTGTTCTTGTGAAAAGCCGCAGAAGGGTTATGAGCGGCAGGAAACTTATACCCTGCACGCTGTTGAAGAAAATGAGGTCATATTTCCCGGCTTTGCGCAATAACCGCAGGTTTCGGATGCCGGATGTGTATTTGTCCCATTTTCCCGTTATGTTGTTGAGCCATATGCGGTCAACCTCCAGCTCCGGGTTCGCTTTCAGCCCTTGGAACAAGATGTCCTCATACACCTGCCCCCCGGTTATGATTTTACCTCCTTGGCTGTAGAGGAAAAGTATTTTGTGCTTCTTCATGGCGGTTGTCGGCTGGAATCTGATATCGTTGGAATGCGAAGTTAGCAAAATTCAGCCATTAAAGCAACGGCACTTTGATTTGAGCCGGTTTATGACCTTGCGGCGCATTTCATTGTCGATGCCGAAGCAGAATGAGAGGGAGAGGAGCACGGCGGTGGTGCACATGGCTGTGAGGATGGCACGGAGAATGGATTCGTCGCCCGCGGACTGCGCCCACCAGGCAGGGATGCCGCTGGCGGCTACTATGAGCAGCGGCACGGCCACACCGCGCCACCAGAATGTGCCGATGCTGAATTGCGGCACGAGACGTTTCAGCATGAGCGTGTCGGCCAGGAGAATCAGGGCGATGAACGCGCAGTGGACCACGTAGACCACCGGAGGATTCCCGGTGAATCTGAGCATGAAGTACATGGCGGGAAGCTCCAGCAGATAAAGCGACCCGGAAATGAAACTGAATGCCTTGATGCGCCCGGTGGCATGGATGCCGATGCAGGCCACCACAATCAGCAGCTCCCCGCAGGCGGCTATGAGGCTTATGCGGCAGAAGGCGACGGTGAACTCCGGCACTTCCTTCAGCCACAGCCCCAGCAGATAGTTCATTTCGAGGAACACGGGCACCACCAGCAGCCCCAGCAGAATGAATGAGTAGCGGGCGCAATTGTTTATCAGCGAGAGCATCCTGCCGTAGTTGCGTTGGGCGTATTGCTGGATTATCTGCGGGCGGAACGCCGTCACCACCCCTCCGGCGAAACTTGTGAGCGTTCCGGCCACCGTCAGGGTGAGGTTCCCGGCGGCATTGAGCACAGTTCCCCCGAAGTTGTTGAGCACCACGATGGTGCCTTGCATCCGTGCTGTGTAGCTCAGGTTTCCGTAGAGGTCCCAGCCCGAATAGCTTAGGAGCGAGCGGAAAATGTTTTTGTCGATTTTGCGTGAAAAGCGGCATTCGGGGAAATGCCCGACGCAGTAGGCGCGGTAGAGGATGGCTATTGCCATGGTTGCGGCGAGCATGAGCGAAGCGTAGACCACGAGGGTGTCGATGGTGGCGAACAGCGTCAGCGACAATGCCACCAGGAGCTTGAGCACCACGTTCAGCACCGACAGCCCGGCATAGATGTTCATCCGCTCGTGAGCCATAACTGAGGCTGTGTAGGGTATCTGAACGATGGAAGCCATGGCCGCCAGTAGCGAAAGCTGGTAGGTGATGTTGGCTGCCAACATGCGTTCGGGGGCTATCACCAGTTGGGTGTTGACGAACCATAGACCCGCGGTCTCGCCGAGCAGCAGCACCAGCAGTGCGATTCCCGTGTGGATGAGCAGTGAATTGCTGAAAGTGCGTTGCAGCTTGCCCGGCTCACCTTTCCCCATCTCATAGTTGAGGAAGCGTTGTGTCGCCCCGGCCATGGTGCCGTTGATGAAGCTGATTATGGTGACGATGCCTCCCACGAGGTTGTAGATGCCGTAGTTGGCGACACCGAGGGTGTCGAGCACCACCCGGGCGGTGTAGAGCGACACCCCCATGGTGAGCAGCATACGCCCGTAGAGGTAGACGGCGTTGCGTGCTATGCGCTTGTTGTCGCTACCGCTCATCACCGGGTGCTATTATTCGGTTGTATCCTTCCCTGCTGGCGAGCAGCACGGTTCCGTAGGTCAGTCCGAGGAGTATAAGGGTAGTTGCGCTTATCAGTCCCCCATAATCACCGATGCCGAACCACACGTAGGCGAACAGCACGCTAAGGAAATAGCGGACATACCGCTTCTTCCTTATGGTGAACCACAGCATGATAAAGAATGCCACATGCGCGGCCAGCCCGATGTAGCCAATCGACACGAACACCCGCAGTGCGCTGACCTCTATGTCGTTGGCCACCTCCCAGTTATCCTCGCTGAATTCCTCGAAGTAGAGGTCGTTGTAGAAAATGTAGCGGGCCGGGGTGTTGCCGAGGTAGTCGAGGAATCCGAAGCCTGTCCATTGGCGGTGTTCGTTGTAGAGCAGTTCTATTTTCGGGATTGCCTGTGCGGCACGCATCGAACCGAGTTGTGCA
>WSMN01000036.1:13259-17564 GCA_013316535.1 Muribaculaceae bacterium
TGTAGAGCAGTTCTATTTTCGGGATTGCCTGTGCGGCACGCATCGAACCGAGTTGTGCAAGGTCTTCCTCGTCCTCGATTGAGCCTATCGCCATGATTTGGTCGATTGACGATTTGATTCGCAGGCAGCTTTGCGGTACCTCATAGATGCTTCCGGTGCCACGTATAGGCAGTTTCGAGTCGACATAGTAGGCCAGCGGGAACAGCAGCACCCCTATGGCGCACCATTTCAGCAATTGCTTGGTGCGGCCTTGGAAAACTATATATGTGACCACTATGCCGGAAATTACCGTGAATGTGAATGAAACCAGCATACCGCCGATAATCACAACCCATTGCCACGGGAGCAGCCGGAACCGCTGTATCACCGGCACAATCGCCAGTGCAAGCAGATAAAGCCCTGGGGGGTATTTGCGGAACGGTTGAAACGACAGCGGCTTCCACACCGGATCCCAGAAGGTTGAGAACACACTGTCGCCCCATATCGGTGTGCCGGGGACAAGAATGTTTCCACAGAATATTAGAGAGTCGATTATGTAGAACGCACACATTATTATCACATAGGGCATAAGGCGTTTCCAGAATTCCTCCATCTTGAACTCCCTGCCGGAAAATGCCAGGAGCGGGAATATGAAGAAAATAATGGTCAGGTAGCGCACGATTGTTTGCAGCTGTACTTCCATTGACACTATGCTCCTGGATGCTAGCCACACGAGAACCAAGGCATATAATGCCCACCACAGCATGGACATATTCAGGGTGCGGTTCTTTTTGAGAACGAGGTATCCCACGACACCGAACACGAGAACTATGTAGATGGTGTTGAAGCCATAGGCTGTGGGGCGAGCCAGCCCTATCCCCCCCATCGCGAATGTCAGCGTTATGATGAAATCATATCGGTTGCGGCGGAAGTTGGCAAATAGCAGCAAAGCCACAAACAGGAATCCCGGAGGAAACTTTAGTCCCACCATCGACATCGACAGCATAAACGCCAACGGCCACGCCCATTCTTTGGGTGTGAACCGCAGCAATTCTTTGTCCGAAGATGGATTAGAAGCGTTGTCAGCGATGTTGTCGGTGCGTTTCAATTGGCAGTTAGGTTACGGCTTGTTGTCCGTGGGTCATTGCTGGTAGCCGTAGCCGTAGCCTTGCTTCGACTTGGTGCCGTTGATTACCACGGATAGCTTCTTGAGGCGGTTGTCGGCATAGATTTCGTTGGCGAAGCGGAGGTCGGTGTTGGTGGTGTGGTTCACGCGGGTGACGAACACCGTGGCATCGGCCACGCGGTCGAGCGAGAACGAGTCGCTTACCATCCCCACCGGGGCGGAGTCTATGATGATGTAGTCGTAGCGTTCGCGCAGCTCGCGGAACATGTTGTCGACCTTCTCCGATGCCAGCAGTTCCGCCGGGTTGGGGGGCACAGGGCCGGCCACGATTATATCGAGGTCGTCGAGGAACGTTGAACGGCGGATTACCTGGTCGAGTGTGTAGCCGGAGCTTGCAAGGTATTGCGTCAGACCCGGGTCGGGGGCTATGCCGAGATAGTTGGCCAGCTGGGGGGAACGTATGTCCATCCCTACGAGCAGCACCCTCTTGTGCTCGAGCAGCGCCAGGGAGGCTGCGAGGTTGATGGAGATGAACGATTTGCCTTCGCCGGAGCGTGCCGATGTCATGAGCACCACCTTGTCGTTGCTGTCGTTGAGCATGAACAGGAGGTTGGTGCGCATAAGGCGGAACAATTCGGTGACGGATGAAGTGCTCTTGGGCGACACCACCACGCTTTCTCCTGTCTTGTTGATGCACATCTCGCCGAGGACGGGGGCGTCGAGAATCTTTTCGGCCTCCTCGCGGGTCTCGAAGCGGTTGCGCAACAGTTTTTTGGCGTAAAGCCACGCAGGGGGGATGCACATGCCGCACATCAGGGCGATGAGCAGAATGGTGAAGCGTCCTATGCCGAGTGGCTTGCTAAGGGTGTAGGCTTCGTCAACGATGATGCCTTTGGGCACGGCGTTGGCAAGGAGCATGGCGGTTTCCTCGTTACGCTGGAGGAGGAATGTGTATAGATTCTGCTTTACGGCCTGCTGGCGCTTGAGGGTTATGTACTCCCGTTCCTGTAGCGGCACGCGCCCGAGGCTTGCATCGGCTTCGCTTTTCTTGGCACGGAGTTCGCGCAGAACCACCAGCGAGGTGTTGTAGGCATTGCTGACCGATTCCAATATATTGCCGCGCATCATGTCGAGCTGCTCGTTGAGCTGCCTTAGCCCCAGGTTGTTGTCCTTGGCCGATTTCAGCAGCTCCAGGCGTTGCAGCACCACTTTGTTGTAGGCTTCGATGGCAGCTTGCAGCCCTTGGTCGTCGAGGGCTGCGGGCACGAGCGAATAGGCGTTGCCGGGGTTGCCGAGGAAGTCGCGTGTCATCTTTATTATCTCCGACTGAGTCTCGGCTGTGACGAGAGCTGTTTCCAACTCCCCTTTCTTTGTGGTCTGGTAGAGGGCTTCGGCCTCCACATCGGTTATGCGGTTGTTCTGTTTGTATTGCTGTATGGCAATTTCGGAGTCTGTCAGTCCTTCGTTGAGAATCTCGAGCCTGTCGTTGATAAATTGGGCGGTCTTTTCCCCCTGGATATTTTTCTCACGGATGCCACGCTGGTTGTACAGGGCGATGATTTCATTGAGGATGGCCATGCCGTAGTTGGCGTTCTTGGTGTTTATTGCCAGCTCAATGGCGTTGCTTTTCTTGCTTGCGATGTCGGTGGCGATATCCTCCGATATGTCCTCGGCGGCGGCGTGGTAGCCGGTGAATGAAATCTTGTCGGTCAGTTCCTGTCCTGTAGGGAAGAATTGGGTCTTGTCGATGGTGAAGTCGCCGTAGACGGTGTTGAGCGTCACCGGGAGTTTGGCATCCTTCACTTCCGCGATTGTCTTCCGTTTTGCCTTGGCCTTTATGTCGGCCAGGCCGTCCTCACCGACTTTCACCTTGAATATCACGCCCACGCTCAATGTGTCGGCAACCCCGGGGGGAGTTGTCACTTCGAGCGGGATGTCGGGATAGGTTAGATTGGTGTTCAGGAATCCTTTGCGCACATAGTGGAGCTGGTTGATTCCGAGCTTTTTCACCACGTCGCGGTAGAGCGAGTGGGATGAGATTACGTACAGTTCATCGTCGACACGGCCCTTCGATCCGAACAGGTCGCCTATGGCTCCCATGGCGCTCATGGGGTTTACGTCGTCGACCTGGATGAGCACGTTGGCACGCACGCCGTAGACGGGCTTCTTGATTTTAGTGAACAGCAGTGCCAGGATGCCGCACACTGCCACTGAAATTACGAACAGGTACCATTTTGAGAGATACTGGGACAGCAGCCCTTTTATGTCGATTATGTCGGATGCGTTGTTGTTTGCCATGATGTTACTTGACGGTGAGGGCGATGACGAGGGATGCGATAACGGATGCGGCGCTTACGATGGTCGATGTCAGCGAGAGCTTGTAGGCGTTGTCCTGGTTGTATTTCGAGTTGGCCTGACGGATTTTGTTCGGCTCCACATACACGTAGTCGTTCTGCCGCAGGTAGAAATAGGGCGATTCGAGGAGGTCGGCGGAGTTGAGGTTGAGATGCACGAATTTGCGCTGGCCGTTCTCCTCGCGCACCAGCAGGATGTTGGAACGTTCGCCATAAGGGGTGAGGTCGCCTGCGGCCGAAAGGGCATCGAGGATGCTGAATCGGCTGCGGGTCACGTTGAACGTGCCGGGTTTCTGAACCTCGCCGGCTACGGCCACCTGGAAGTTCATCAGCTGCACACGCACCATAGGGTCTTCCACCTCCTTGCTTATCTCCTTGGTCAGATAGGCTTGTAACTGTTCCGTGGTCATGTCTCCCACGTGAATTTTCCCGAGAATCGGGAAGTTTATGTTGCCTTGGGAGTCAACGATGTATGTCTGCTGGCGTGCTGTCACCGATAGGGTGAGGTCGCCGGTTGTGGCGGGGTTGCCCACAGGGAGATTGTAGTGGGCGGTGGCCAGCGGCGAGGTGGAATTTACCGATATGAAAAGTTCGTCGTCGGGCTTTATGGTGGGGTTGTAATCGCCTGCGGGGATGCTCCCTTCGGCTATGGTGGATATGTCTGTGAAATATGGCAGCACGGTCTTGGAGGAGCTGCAGGATGGCAGGATTAGCAGCGCAAGAAGTGCTGTGATGATATAAGTTGTTGACTTCATGTTGGTTTAATCTCGGCAAAATAGTGCTTACGAATAATTAACGTTGAGTGACTTGATTTATTATTTCCTGGTGGCACTTTTGGGCTATGCC
>WSMN01000140.1 GCA_013316535.1 Muribaculaceae bacterium
GGATGTGTACCTGTCGCGCGACATGGGCATCACTTGGAAAAAAGGCGACAAGTATTTGCAGTTGCCCGAATATATGCCGTCGGTTTATGATGCCGACCTGATTGTTTTCAATACGCCGATGACAGAGGCTGTCAATGGCTCTGATGCCGCAGCGAAGGCCTGGCACGAAGTTCCTTTGAAGAAATTGCCTTCGGTCTATACAATGCCGAAATCGCGTATCGCAACCCCTGTGGAGGATTGGGAATGTCCGTTCTTGTATATGTTCGGCGGGTTGGATGAGAATGGCGTTTTGCAGAATTCCCTGTGGAGAGGTGTGATAAACCACTTTACTTTCCGGCCATTGGAATGAAAAGAATTCTGGCCATACTGGTGTTGCTGCTTGCCGTGTCGTTTGGGCGCGTGGAGGCACAGGAGGAGTCCTATCGTTTTGATATGGGAGGTCAGGTCGGTATGGCCGGTTATTTGGGCGACGCTTCATCTAGCATATTTTCCAAACCGGGATTCTCGGGTGGTGTTTCTTTCCGTTATCTCCCCGACGTGCGGTGGGCTGTAAGGGGCGTGTTGAATGTTATGAGCCTTAGCGGCGACACATCAACCATGGACGATGTGCTTCCCGGTGGGGCGCAGTATTCTTTCAAATCCACTGTTTATGATTTGGGCGGTAGAATAGAGTTCAATTTCTTTGCCTATGGGATAGGGGAGACGTACAAAAAACTCAAGCGATGGTCGCCCTACCTCACCTTGGGTATGGGGGTTACCTTTGCAAAATGTGATGGCACCAGCAATGTGGGGTTTAATATCCCCATGGGTGCCGGTCTGAAATATAAATTGAAAGAGAGGCTCAACCTCGGATTGGAATTCACCATGACCAAAGTGTTTTCCGACCACGTTGACGGCGCGCTTGCCGACCTCTATCAGATAAAAAGCTCGTTTTTAAAGAATACCGACTGGTATTCCAACATATCTTTGTCGCTCACGTATGAGTTTGGCAAGCGTTGTTCCACCTGTCATTATGTGGACTGACAAGGCTCCGCTTATCGATGAAACAAATGGAATCGCCCCGGATATTCAACCTGGACCAATCATGAACCAGAAAAGAACGGAAATCGACATAAACAGCGTTCCCGACCATGTGGCAATAATAATGGACGGTAACGGGCGTTGGGCGCAGGCTCGTGGGCTTGACCGCTCCGAAGGCCATGTGGAAGGGGTGAACACCGTGCGGCGTATTACAGAAGCCGCTTCTGAAGCCGGTGTGAAATACCTGACGCTCTATGCTTTCTCTACCGAGAACTGGAATCGACCGCAGGCCGAAGTCGATGCCTTGATGCATCTTATCGGAATCGCCATCGAGCGCGAGACTCCTGATTTGATAAGGAACAATGTGCGCCTTGCCATGATTGGCGATGTGGAGCGTATGCCTTCCGAGGCGTTGAACCGTTTGCGTGGGTGCATAGCGCAGACCGCGCATTGCAACGGCCTCACCCTTAACCTGGCGTTGAGCTATTCATCCCGTTGGGAAATTGCCGATGCTGCCAGGCGTATTGCCGAGGATGTGAAAGCCGGGCATCTCGCATCCGGTGACATCGATGAGGATACGGTCGGACGGTATCTTACCACGGCATCCATGCCCGACCCCGATTTGCTTATACGCACCGGGGGGGACATGAGGGTTAGCAATTTCCTGCTTTGGCAAATCGCTTATGCCGAAATATATGTAACCCCTGTGTTCTGGCCTGATTTCACCAAGGATAATTTCAGGGAGGCTATTTCCGGATTCCGCAAACGCGAACGGCGTTTCGGCCTTACAGGGGAACAGGTAAGGCAAAAGACCAGGGAACAATGACTTGCTCGTAGGACTGAATGATAACTACCAATAACGACAACAATATCACGTTTTAACCACGTTATGCGATATAAGCTGCTAATCACCTTCCTCTCCCTTATTTTCGTTTCCGCGCATCTGAATGCGCAGGAGCGGACTGACACCATATATAATCCCCCCATTGTATATTCCGGTCTCCCGACAACCTATGAGATTGCCGACATCAAGGTGACCGGTGCCGATAATTATGAGGATTATATCGTCATAGGCTATTCCGGCCTTAAAAAGGGGGATATGATAGAGATTCCCGGCAATGAGGTGACCACGGCTGTAAAGCGTCTTATGCGCCAGGGACTCTTTGCTCAAGCACAGATTATCGTAGAGAAAATTGCTGGCAACAAGGCTTGGCTCGTGATAAATCTGCGCACACAACCGCGCATTTCCGAGGTGAAGTATTCGGGAATGAAAAAAGGTGAGCGCGAGGATTTGCAGAAGAGGCTTCAGCTGATGAAGGGGAACCAGATTACGCAGAACATAGTCAATCGTGCAACCGATATCACGAAGCAATATTTCTCGGAGAAGGGCTTTGGTAATGCCGATGTAAAGGTCTGGCTGCAGGAAGACCTTTCGCATAAAAACGAAATGATTGTAAATGTGGATGTTGACAAGCACTCTAAAGTCAAGGTGCACAAAATTTATATCAGCGGTAACGAGGTGCTTAGCGACGGCAAGCTTAAGCGTGTCATCAAGAAAACAAACGAAAGCGGAAACTTGCTGAAGCTTTTCAGTCAAAAGAAATTCGTTGAGTCCGATTATGAGGACGACCTCAACCGAATCATCCAGAAATATAACGAGTTGGGTTACAGGGATGCCAAAATCCTAAGTGACAGTGTCGTTCCCTACGATGAGAAGAAAGTCGATGTATACATAGACCTCGAAGAGGGCAAAAAGTATTATATAAGCGATATTTCGTGGGTAGGCAACACGCTTTACAACACCGCC
>WSMN01000141.1 GCA_013316535.1 Muribaculaceae bacterium
GCTTGTAGGCTACTTTTCTGAAACGCGGAGGCACAAGCAGCCGGAAACCACGCATCAGACGCTCATAATCAAGCATTATGAATATCACATAAAGGAAAACTATCATCCAGCCGATGATGCCGAGAACCACATTGAGCCCCCCGTGAATCACCGTCATGGCATTGTCGATTATAGCATTGATATTCTGGCTCATAAGCTTCTGCGCCACCTCCTCGAAATTGATGTTGCGCTTGAGAATGTCGTGCAAAGCAGGCGGCAGATACTCGATTGAAACATTCGACGACGAATAACGCCGAAGCATGTCGGCCATCTGATGCATCTCCTCGATTATCGACGGAACAAACACATACAGCAATATCCCGACGAACAGAGCCGCCTCGAAAAGAGTAATGAACACAGCCGCTATGCGCCCCTTGAGCCGCAACAGAGAGCGGTTATACTGCACGAACGGCTCCAGGAGGTAAGCTATCAGGCACGACACCAGGAACGGCAGCAGCACATCTTTCAGCATATCAATAATCCAGACCGAGGCAGCAATAGCCGCCACAGCGATAAGCAACCGCACAACACGGTCAAACGTATATGGGCGCGGGGTGGTATTTGTCATCATTTACATCCATTTTATGGCATTCAAGCAAGTCATGGAAATCACTTTCTTTACGTTTAAAGAATTTTCATGCCTTACTTGACACACAAAATTAGGCATTTATTTTAAAGTTGCGGCTCTTTTCCCTAAATTTGTGAATTAAATCAGTTATCATCATAATATGACAAAAACAACAGCCGTAACATTGAACGACAAGGCCTGGGCGCGGTGGACCGCGCTGGGGCTGCTGGCATTCGCCATGTTCTGCTCCTACATCTTCATGGACATCCTCTCCCCTATCAAGGACCTGCTACAATCCACACGCGGATGGGACTCCACAGCATTCGGCACAATGCAAGGTTCGGAAACGTTCCTGAACGTGTTCATTTTCTTCCTGATATTCGCCGGTATCATCCTCGACAAGATGGGAGTGCGCTTCACCGCACTGCTCTCGGGAGCGGTGATGCTCGTGGGGGCGGTGATCAACTGGTATGCCCTCACCGACGGCTTCATCGGAAGCTCGCTCGACGTGTGGTTCACCAACCATCTCAACTACATTCCGGGATTCGATGAACTCGGCATTTCCCCCTTCTACAAAGGTATGCCGGCATCAGCCAAATTCTCCGCTGTAGGCTTCATGATTTTCGGCTGCGGTGTGGAGATGGCCGGAATCACGGTCAGCCGAGGCATCGTCAAATGGTTCAAGGGGCGCGAAATGGCATTGGCCATGGGTTCGGAGATGGCGTTAGCGCGCCTCGGAGTGGCCACCTGTATGATATTCTCACCCATGTTCGCCGAACTGGGCGGCAACATCAGCGTCTCGCGCTCGGTTGCATTCGGCGTGGTGCTCCTTATGATCGCCCTCATCATGTTCATAGTCTACTTCTTTATGGACAAGAAACTCGACGAGCAGACCCATGCCGAGGAAGAAAAGGATGACCCATTCCGCCTCCGCGACCTTGGCAAAATACTCTCCAGCAGCGGATTTTGGCTTGTGGCACTGCTCTGCGTGCTCTACTATTCGGCCATCTTCCCCTTCCAGAAATATGCCGTCAACATGCTCCAGTGCAACATCACCCTCTCCGCGCCCGGTGAAGGCTCTTTCTGGGCATCAGATTCCGTCACGATAATCCAATATGCCATAATGATTATAGTGGCGGCGGCAGCATTCGCCAGCAACTTCTCCAAAAACAAAGGGGTGCGCTACACAACACTGGCAATCGCCATCATAGCCCTCGTAGCCTACTGCTTCATGGGCTACAAACGCCAGTCGGCAGCCGCCATCTTCGCCGTGTTCCCTCTCCTTGCCGTGGGCATCACACCCATTCTCGGCAAATATGTCGACTACAAAGGGAAAGCGGCATCAATGCTGGTGCTCGGCTCGCTGCTCCTGATTGCCTGTCACCTCACTTTCGCCTTCATCCTGCCCATGTTCAAGGGCAACGACATTGCAGGCGTATGCGTGGCCTACCTCACCATCCTGGTTCTCGGAGCCTCTTTCTCGCTCGTACCGGCATCACTCTGGCCGAGCGTCCCCAAGCTCGTCGACTCCAAAATCATCGGTTCGGCCTACGCCCTGATTTTCTGGATTCAGAACATCGGGCTGTGGCTCTTCCCGCTGCTTATCGGCAAGGTTCTCGACAGCACCAACCCGCAAGTGGCACAAGCCCTGGCCGATGGAACCATGTCGCCCGAAGTTGCCGCAGTCAGCTACAACTACACCTGGCCCCTTGTTATGCTCGCCTGCCTCGGTGTGGCCGCCCTCATCCTCGGCCTCATCCTCAAGGTGATTGACCGCCGCAAGGGCCTCGGTCTTGAAGAACCCAACGTCAAGGAACCCCAGGCCGAAATCCTCGCCTCGGAAGTCTCCGCCGCCGAAGAATAACCTGGCATCAGTTGCCCCCAAAAGCGGCGGCCAAACAACATTCACACCCCGTTACTATCCCTATAATATCGGCCATCCCTGCCTGTTGACAGCGATGGCCGATATTTCTGATCCAATGTAAAAAGACGGTTGTTAAACTCCCATACATACACATCGGCATGTGCCGCCTGTAGAGGCTCCATTCATGGTGTCTTGCAACCGATAGAATCGTATAGCTCTCGGAATATCGCGGATTTGGTTATCTGTATCGGGATTTGGCAAGTTGCAAGACGGTGTTGCAGAACCTAATATTTGGTGATAATTTTGTAGGGATGCACCC
>WSMN01000142.1 GCA_013316535.1 Muribaculaceae bacterium
ACGCCATAAAATAATACCGTTAAACAACATCGCCCTGCGGGGTGTTAACCTTAAACTGATGATGCCGTAACGGCTTCACGACACATTAAAACAAACCTTGACTATGTTAGAAAAAATTCAACAGACCGCCGAATTCCTCCGTGCGAAAGTGGGCGAGATGCCTCGTCTTGCCATAATCCTTGGCACCGGTCTCGGCCCGTTGGCCGACATGATTGAGAACAAGGTGGCAATTCCTTATTCAGAGATACCGAATTTCCCGGTATCAACAGTTGAAGGCCACAGTGGCAATTTCATCTTCGGTACTCTTGCCGGTAAACGTGTCATGGCCATGCAGGGTCGTTTCCATTATTATGAGGGATACGACATGAAGACTGTCACATTCCCCGTGCGGGTGATGCGTGCCCTTGGGGTGGAAACATTGATTGTTTCCAACGCTGCCGGAGGCATGAACAAGGAATTCCGTGTGGGAGATGTCATGATTATCACAGACCACATTAACCTGTTCCCAGAAAATCCGTTGCGCGGAAAGAACTATAAGGAACTTGGCGACCGCTTCCCGGCCATGACCGAAGCCTATAGCCATCGGCTTGTTGATTTGGCCGACGAAATCGGTCGTGAAAAGGGGATACGTCTGATGCACGGGGTATATGTGGGGACTACCGGCCCTACATTCGAGACACCTGCGGAATATGAGTATTTCCGCGTGATAGGTGGCGATGCCGTGGGAATGTCGACCGTGCCTGAAGTTATTGTGGCTCGCCACGGAGGCATGGAAGTGTTCGGCCTGTCGGTGATTACCGACCTTGGCGGAAAGGATATAACAGATGTGCCGTCGCATGAGGAGGTGCAGCAGGCCGCCAAGACCGCTGAACCGGTGACCAAGGAATTGGTCAGAATGCTTGTGGAGCGTATGTAACAACACAATATAAGGAGTTCATAGGGGCGCGCACAAGTGCGTCCCTATGATTACATGTATAAGATATGGAAGAAAAGCAAACTGAAATATCCTCGCTCGGTGAATTCGGACTCATTGACAGGCTCACCGAGGGTGTGGAATTGTGTAACGCCTCATCATTAAAGGGTGTCGGTGATGATTGCGCTGTGCTGGAATATAAGGACACGGAGGTGCTTGTGTCGACCGACATGCTTGTCGAAGGTATACATTTCGATCTCACATATGTGCCGTTGAAGCATCTCGGATATAAGGCTGCTGTTGTCAATTTTTCCGACATCTATGCCATGAACGGGCATCCGCGTCAAATTACCGTGTCGCTGGCTGTGTCCAAGCGGTTCACCGTAGAGCATATGGAAGCTCTGTACAGCGGCATACGGCTTGCCTGCGAAATCTATGGTGTGGACCTGGTTGGAGGGGACACAACGTCGTCACGTTCGGGTCTGGTGATTTCGGTTACCTGCATAGGTGATGCCCCGAAAGAGCGTATCGCTTATCGCTCCGGGGCGAAGAATACCGACCTCATATGCGTGTCGGGCGACCTCGGGTCGGCTTATATGGGATTGCAGCTCCTTGAGAGGGAGAAGGTGGCTTCGGCCGGGCAAAAGGATTTCCAGCCGCAATTTCAGGGTAAGGAATATCTCGTTGAGAGGCAACTTAAGCCCGAGGCGAGGCGTGATGTAATAGAAAACCTTGAAAAGGCCGGTATTGTACCTACCTCTATGATGGATATTTCCGATGGCCTTTCCTCTGAATTGCTTCACATCTGCAAGGCGTCCGGTGTGGGGTGCCGGGTGTATGAAGACCGCATCCCTATTGATTACCAAACGGCACTCATGGCCGAGGAATTGAACATGAACCTTGTAACGGCTGCCATGAACGGTGGCGAGGACTATGAGTTGCTGTTTACCGTGCCTCTGCATGCCCATGATGAGATAAAGAAAATTCCCGGAGTGAGGGTGATAGGTCATATAACCGATGCCGGACTGGGATGCGCTATGATCACTCGTGACGGCAACGAGATGGAAATCCGCGCCCAGGGGTGGAATCCTCTTGCTGAATGATTCTCGCATAGGGTGGGAATTTGCAACGGCGATAGCCTTGAAGGGGAATATTCTCCGCCAGGCTTCGTGTGTGATGCGTTCGCCTATACGTGATTGAGATTTTTGAGGGGGGCACCTTTCGTTTTTCCGTTTGGAATTCGTACCTTTGCCACGCAAAACAATCGTACATTAAGCAATGATAAATCGAATTTTGATACGTATCAAGGTTGTGCAGATGCTTTATTCCTATCTGCTTACCCGTAGTGAATTTCATCTCCAAGCTGCACCAGGTGGACAAAGTCGTGATAATCAGTATGCCTATTCGGTTTATTTAAATTTGCTGTTGATGGTGCTGGAGCTTTCGGGCTACCGCGTGAGCCGTGGGGGGCATAACCCTATGGAAAGCCTTGGTGAGGCCAATATGCTCTCCGGGGGCAAGCTTGCGAGTGCTTTGTCGTCCAATCTCGATATCCGCGAAATAATCGCCAAGGGCAATACGGGGATAGAGGCTTTCGACGAAACGCTATTGCGTTTGTACAGCCTCATAACCCGGTCGGTTGCATATACAGATTTCCGCAAGAAGAAACGTCATGAGCTGGAGGATGAAGTTCAGTTCTGGAGTGTCATAATCAATACCGTTATCGCTACAAATCCCCTTGTTGCCGAGGCAGCACGCAAGGATGAGAAATATACACTGGCCGGATTCCAGAAAGGTGTGAAGATGGCGGTGGATACGCTCCGGGAC
>WSMN01000143.1 GCA_013316535.1 Muribaculaceae bacterium
TGATGAGTATCTGACGCCGGAACTTGTGGGGGAACTGGAGGATAGATTGCCGGGGCGAGCAGATATCATGCGAAGCAGTACACAACACCGCATCCTGCGACACCGTCACCCCCGCCCCCAATTCCACCAGATCCACATTATAGCAATCCACCCTGTCTGCAAGGCAAGCCAGCTCCCCCATAACAAGATTCGCCGGATAATATACCCTCGCCGACGAATATACAACAGCCGTGTCCGCGAGCTTCGCTCCAAATCGCCGCAGCAGCCACCGCTTCCACCCGCTCCCCACGCTCCTCGGCAGCCACCTCGCACATACAGCCCATGTAATCTCCCACATCAAACGTACAATCTGGTGCTTTCGCCCTAAATGATTCTGATATTTTTCCATTAGTCAGTATACACAAACTCCGGCTTCTCCCCCTCCCCCAAAATCCACTTATACAATTTGCACATCTTCTCCCCCAATGCCTCAACAGAGTAACCCTCAACAACCAGACGCTTCCCATTCTCCCCCATCGCCGAACGTTCCTTTTCCGTCAATCCGCACACTTCGTTTATCGTGCGGTTAATCGTCCCCTGGTCATTCTCAATCCACCTCCCGCAATAGCACCGCTCCAGTTCCTCCCATGGCATCCCCTTTGAAGCAATCACAGGCACCCCACGCACCAATGCCTCCGTGACTATATTTCCGAAATTCTCGAAATCACTCGGCACAACGAGCCACGACAGCGAACGGATAGCCTCGTCCTTCTCCCTCCCCGTCAGGAACCCGGCGAACCTCACATTCTTCAAGCCCAAACGCTCCGTTTCCCCCCTCAAAAACCGCTCGTAATCCTCATCCCCGCCACCTATAATCAACAATTCGGCATCCTTTAGCTTGTCGCGCAAAGCATCGAAAGCATAAATCAACCGCTCAATCCTCTTGCGCGGGTGAACACGCCCAAGATACCCGAACCGCAACACCCCGTCCCACTGCGACGGCACATCAACCACACCCCTGCACTCAATCGGATTCGGAATCACAGCCACCGGGTTCGTAAACCCCAGCTCCCGGTAATGCGCCATTTCCTCCTCGCACGTAGCCTGCACACACGCCGCTTGAGTTAATTCTCGGCTCTGATAAAGAGCCATCATCATCCGCTTCACAATCTTGTTATGCGCCAAGGCCTGCGGATAAAGCATTCCACGAGGCGCCACAATATACGGCTTTCCACACCGACGCGCATAGCGTGACACAGCCCACCCATGATACATCCATATACCATGGATGTGATACAAATCTACTCCATCCTCCCTTTCAAGACAATCATAAATATTATCCACATATGATAACGTTCCGAAACGCCCCCGATGAGTGAGACGAATCGGCTGAGACGGGTCATACAGGCGACTCCCTGGTGACACTTCCTCGCTAAGTCCAACACACTTCACGCCAGTATGTTCCAGTCCTTTCATCGTCAAACTCATACTCAACGCAGGTCCACCGGACCTCACATCCAACGATCCCGAATGCAAAACCCTCATAATTCCGTTAAAACACAAATCTATTAAAACATAAAATCAATAACCATTGGCAATCTCGTCATAAACCTCACGATACGCACTTATAACATTGTCCAATGAAAATCTTTTTATATTTTCAAAACCCCTCTCAACAATAGCATCGTAGTTCTCAATCGCCTTTTCATATCCTGCACGAATCGACAAAGGATCAAACGGATCCACAAGCTGACATCCATTGCCAGCCACATCTTTCATAGGTGACATATTACTGGTCACAACAACACGACCAACAGCCTGTCCTTCCACTATAGGCATCCCGAACCCTTCATACGTTGAAGGGAAATTGACTATATCACATGAAACATATTCATCTAACAATTCCTCATCCGACAACCCCTTTTTATTATCATAATCAATATGATATTTTTCCAACATGCTCAAATCGTCCTTAGACAACTCTCCAATTATTGTCAAATGGCATGGCAAATCATGTATTGCTAATATCGTATTAGCCAAATTTTTATTCTTCTTTGTGCCTATATGCAAAATTTGAGGATAGGCTGTATTGACATTCTTGACATGAGGAACAAATTCAACACCAACCGGATTATCAATTATTAAAACCTTGTCCTCTTTTAAAGCTAAAAATTGCATAAGTTCTTTACGCGTAGAATCACTTATACAAATAATTTTATTAGCGAACTTCAATGTCGTAACCCAAAATAATCGCAACAACAATCTGTGTAGTGCATTCTTAGCAGCTTTCAAAAAGCCCAAATCATGCACAGTTACAACAATACGGTTATTCCAATGCAAAAAATACGCTAAATAATAATCATGTCCAGTAATATGTATGACATCATAGCGTTGTTCACGAACTTTTGCACATGCAGCCTTTATATTACGCCATACTTGAGAAACAGATGCTCCAGCTTCAGGTAAATAGAAACTTTCAACATTCTCCAAATTATTTATGGCATCCTCTATTGGTTTAAATACTTTTTGAATTGAAAAACCGATGGTCTTGTTGCGATATATATACAATATCTTCATGTAAAATAAATTATTACAATCTCACTTAGAGACAATGACACACGAGTAAGATTATAAAGTCAATGCCTATTTATGTATTCCTGCTTGCCCTCCCATTGGTCACTTTCATACCAAGAGTTACCCTGTCTAGTCCGGAAAAGTGTTGACCGTCAGATTCAACATTTTTTAGTAAAATGT
>WSMN01000144.1 GCA_013316535.1 Muribaculaceae bacterium
GATGGTTGCGGTCATAACCTTTAGGGACGGTTTTCAGCGTGTCACCGCACCACCCGGGGAAGTTTTCCTCCACTCCGGGGGCATTGATTGTTTCCTCGAATTCCTCGATGTTGTCGACGATGGCTTTGCGCAGTTTCTTCAGCACCGGGGCTTCTGGACACCATATGCCGCCGTAGAGTCCGCTCTCAACTTCATCGACGAACCTTCCGGGGCCTACCTGCAAATAAAAACCGGCTCCGTGGGCTTTGTGTCCCTGGGGGCCTATTCCTGCCGAAAAATATGTTTTCAGGGGCTTCTTGTCGAGCGAAAAACGTGTGTCGCGGTAGATTCGGTATACGCAATCCTTTGCGGTGAGCCCGCGCAACTGCGGCCACCATTCGCTCATGGCTGCCAGCATCCGGTCGATGTCGACGAGCCAAAGGTTGCGCAGTTCATCATATTCGGCTTTGTTGGCCTTGAACCAATCGCGGTTGTTGTTTGCGTCGAGGCGGCGCAGGAAGTCGTAGAGTTGCGGTATGTAGTTCATGGAATGTCCTCCCATTCAATGTCGGTCACTTGCTGTTCAGCGGTGTAGGCGGTTTGCGCTGAACCTGACGAGCGTTTCTCTTGTTCCGATATGGTTATTTCGCTGAATTTCACGTATTCGCCGACATCCTTGTCGATTTTTTTCTTACGTATGCGGGCTTTCGACCATCCGGCCTTGCGGTTTCCGTCGGTGTCGAATGCCGATGAGCGTTTCTGTGCCCCCGGCTGGCCGAAAATGTCGCCGAGGGCGGTGAAGTCGCCCTTTTTTACTTTGTGCATCGTGCGCAACACTTTTATGACAGGTCGCAACACGAGGTAGAGGATGTATAGGAGCAGTAAGAGAAGAATTGTTGACATTGCTATACCGTGAAATGTTTGTTGCCGCTGCTGTGGGGGCGGCGGTGCGCATGGTTATAACGATTTGGCACGGGGAGTTGTTGCGTAGCGTAGGCTGTGTCAGGCTTTGGACACCTTGTTTTCGAGCGGCATTACGCATGCCGATAGGATGAAGTAGAGGATAATGGTATAGGCGAATCCTTCCACTCCGAATATGCCTACGAAAGCTGCCGCTGCGATGAGCAGCAGGTAGCGGAGGAAGTTCTCTCCGATGCGGAAGTTTTTTAGTTTCAGCGAGAACATGCGCATGTCGGTGACCATGAGGATTGACACTGCGATTATTGCCAGCGATATGATGGCGTTGCCGAGATAGAGGTTGTCGGCAATCCATTCCTTGGCGTGTGATTGCATCCATGCAGTCGCCCCTACCCAGAAAATGGCGTTGGCAGGGATTGGGAGCCCTTTGAATGTTGTCGATTGTGAGTCATCGAGGTTGAATTTGGCCAGACGCAAAGCGCCCATGACAGGGATTATAAGGCTGACATATGGAATCCACCAAGCCGGCGACCACACAAGCAGGATGTTGTAGAGTAGCATTGCCGGTGCCATCCCGAAGCTCACCAGGTCTGCCAGTGAGTCAAGCTCCTTGCCCAGTGGGGAAGGGGCGTGGAGCAGTCGTGCTGCCGCACCGTCGAAAAAATCGAAAAAAGCGGCTCCCCCGATGAGTATCCACACTATCTGCCGGCCGTTCAGATTCCACAGCGTGGGGAACACGTCGGATGCGGAGAACGCGAAGATGCATGCCAGTGCGCCGCAAAGCAGGTTGCAGCAAGTGAGCGCGTTTGGTACGGAGGTTATTATGCGTCGAATCATGTGGTTGGTCTTTGTGTCGGTGCAGTCGCCTCTGCGGGGTTGAGAAGCCCCACTTGCGTCACCCCTCCCACGGTCGCGTCGCCGAGCCGGACATTGATTGTTGTGGAGAGCGGGAGATAGAGGTCTACGCGTGAACCGAATTTGATGAATCCCATGTGGTCTTCAATAGAGGCCTCGTCGCCCGGTTGCGCGTAGGTGACTATGCGGCGTGCCATGGCTCCGGCAATCTGGCGCATCAGCACCAACTGCCCTTCCGGGGTGCGGATCACCACTGTTGAGCGTTCGTTTTCGGTGCTTGATTTCGGCAGGTAAGCGGCCATGAACCGCCCGGAGTGGTGCTTGGAGTATATCACTTCTCCGTTGACGGGAAACCAGTTGGCGTGCACGTTCATAGGGCTCATGAACACTGACAGTTGGATGCATTTGCAATGGAGGTACTCGTTTTCGAATGTCTCCTCCAATGCCACCACCTTGCCGTCGGCCGATGCCACCACTGCATTTTCGGGGTTTCCGGGGAAATGGCGGCGGGGTGAACGGAAAAAGTTCACCACCAGCAGGTAGAACACTACCGAGGCTCCTGAAAGCAATGCTATGAGCCAAGGGAGGTTCCGCAGGAAAATCCATGCCGGCACGTTGATTATTAGCAGTGCAAGCAAGAATATTATCAATATGTTGGTGCCTTCGCGGTGAATTTTAACTCTCATGGGTTTCATCTGTTCCCGGCCGGAGCCGGTTCCCTTTCCGGGGCTTATTATGAAGAAGCTTGGTGGTTACAAAATGTTTGATAATGGTTTCAAGGAAGCCGTGATGACCTCATGGCTACAACCCGGCTTTGACGCACAAAGTTAGTGTATTTTTTTTAAACGGCATCGGTTTCCACGCAAAAAAAGCACGACTAACACAACCCGAAGGTTGAACATTAGTCGTGCTCCTCTCTCTCCTGCGGTGCGGACGAGACTCGAACTCGCGACCCCCTGCGTGACAGGCAGGTATTCTA
>WSMN01000145.1 GCA_013316535.1 Muribaculaceae bacterium
CATTTTACTAAAAAATGTTGAATCTGACGGTCAACACTTTTCCGGACTAGACATACAATATTTCATGGCAACTGTAATTCAGTGAGTAACAGTGAAATATACAATGAATGAAAATGCAAAATCTTTCAAGACGAGTAATGCTGTGTTTCAGGACGTTACAGGTCTTGCTATTGAAATGCGAAAGCGTTAAATGATGTTAAGCGGCTTTACTCAAAGGATAGATGAATTTTGGGCGTTATTCTATGGCACCGAGTGATAAGATGTTCAAGTACTCTTCTGCGCGGGTAGAATTTGATTGTTGAATTTTTTTACGTAATCTGGTGCGCCAAAGGTAGATGTTTTCGGTTTTGTTGCCGGAGACAAGTGATATTGTACGGGGAGAAAAACCGATTGCGGAATAAATGAACAGTGTCAAGTCTTTGGATGGAAGTAACGGAAAGTCTCGTCGGAAATCGGCGACAATGTTGTTTCGTTTAAGGTTTACGGCAAGTTCCAGTTCATTGATTGGGAAGGTATCATTGAATCGGGCAATTATTTCGTCCAGTTTATTCGATATTGGATTGCTCTGGTCGGGAGTGGATGCAATTTTGGTTATAGAACACAATTTGTTGATTGCACAGAACCTGCTCCAGGATAATTCGCTTATTTTCAGATTTAAATTTTGTGAAATGGATTTGAATCGGTCAATTTCGTGATTAAGGAGGACTATAGCCTGAATCGCTTGTTCGTTCTTGATTTTATGCCGGGTTATACGTCTTTTTGCAAAAAATATGATGCATGTCAGGCTTATCAGCAATAAGATGGATATGGCAATCCAGGTTAATTGTTTAAGATGAAGTTCATTTTGCAGTTGCTTGGCTTGTTGTTTCTGATGATTCAACATAGCCATTTCCAAATGTCTGTCATTATCGAATTTGTGGATGCTGTCTAATTGGGTGTACATTTTCCAGAGATTGGAGAATGCTGCATGATAGTCATGTCGGGCTAAATGGATGTTGAAAGAGGTTTTATCAGGATATGCAGATTTTATGCTATCGAACAATCTTTGAGATTCAGAAATGTTGCCGTTAGCAGCCAGGCAGTTGAGTAAATTCATGTAGTCATCGGGAGTCATATCTCCGGGTGCAATTGCCATGACGTTGTTATAGCACTCAATTGCTTGTGGCAGCTCATTTTTAGCCATGAATATACATGCGTATATTTTGTATGCCTCTGATATCAATGATGGGTTTTCTGTGATTTCGTTTGATTGCATTGCCGTGTGAAGCAATGCTTCAGCTTCGTCATATCTGGTTAAGCCAACGAGAGCGCGTGCATGTTCAATCCTTGCGTACTCGTAATATTTTGCTTGATTATTTTGCAGAAAATGCTGTAGCGATTTTTTTGCATAAAATTCCTGGTTGATTAGGTTTGAATTGGAAGCATATATCTCCATGAGGTTTCTATAGATAAGGCCAAGGAGTAGATGGGCAGAGGTGTCAGCGGTCGCTTCGGCATCGGTCAGATGGATGAGAGCTGCGGTGTGGTCGCGGGCGTTGAGAGCAACGCGGGCGGCATAAAAATGGGCAAGTGACTGGTAGGGTCGTTCGCAGGTTTTATCAAAGTAATCTATAACAGGGGATATAAGCGAATCGGAGGTGATGTCTATGTAGTTTTTGTCAAGGGCTTGTGAAAGAAGCAGTGCGTGTAGCGCACGGCGGCGTTCACCGCTTATTGTATTTGTGGGAATGGTTTGCAGGAGGGTTAGTGCTGAATCCGGATGCTCCTCCATAAGCCTTTCGGCGGTGGCCATGGCGGCATTGGCTTCACGGTTGGTGGGAGAGGTGCAGGAAATGAAAAATGCAACTGCTGTGCATAGAATTGTGCCGCGCAATAAGGTGTATGATATAAATAAGGTGTATGATATATGTGTCAAGGAGCAAGAGTTGAAATTAGGATGTGATAATTCGTATGGTGGATGCCGTTTTAAAGTGGGTGTTAGCGGAGGTGGGGCGGAAGGGCGGAGCGGACGGCGGCGAAGGAGGCATCGATTACGCGGCGGCGGTCGGCCTCGTCGACGGGCGGTGGGACGGGACGGTGGATTGTGAGGCGGATTGTGCCCCAGCGGGGGATGCGGGCGGTGCGCGGCATCACGTCGAACGCGCCGTCGATGGTGACGGGGACAACTGGGAGATGGAATTCCATGGCGAGCTGGTAGGCTCCTTTATGGAATGTGCCCATTTTGCCTGTGAATGTGCGCGAGCCTTCGGGGAACACCACCACCGACATTCCGTCGCGGAGTGTGCGCTCGGCTTTCTCCATGGTGCTTCGGATGGCTGCGGGCGATGAGTTGTCGACGAAGATGTGGCCGGCGATGGCACACGCCCCTCCCACCACGGGGATCCGCCGCAGCCCTCTCTTCATCATCCATTTGAAGTTGTGGTTGAGGTAGCCGTAGACGGAGAATATGTCGTAGGCTCCCTGGTGGTTTGCCACAAACACATAGGATGTGTGCGGGTCGATGTTCTCGCGCCCTGTGACTTTTACGCGGACCAAGGTCAGGGCACAACAGATGCGCGCCCATATGTGGGCGGGCCAGTATCCCCATGAGCGGCTGCCCCCCAGCAGGCATCCTATGGCGGTTACGAGCGATGCGAGGAGGGTGGCTGACAGCATTAGCGGTGCCATTATAAGAAGCTGGTATATGCGG
>WSMN01000146.1 GCA_013316535.1 Muribaculaceae bacterium
TCAAGAGCTATGCGATGGAGGCCGACCGCGAGACAATCCGCCGCCACGGCATAGAAGAAAAGCTCCCCTATCACATGCAGCTCCAGCCCCTTCCCTACAAGGTCGTCGATGTAGCGCCACAGGAACTGCATCAGCACGATGAACAGGCATATGAAGAACGTCATCAGGAACAGCGGCAGGAAGCTCCGCAGCATGAATCTATATAGACGTTTTACTATCATCGGCTTATGTGGTACTATTCTTGGTCAGTAGTTGTCAACCGCAAAATTACAGAAATTTTTCCACATCGGAAAATCGTAGAGACGCCATTCATGGCGTCCTGTAACCTGTCCGTTCCCGGCACGCGGCGATTGCGCCGTCAAAGGCTACAAGACGCCATGAATGGCGTCTCTACAACGGAATCCCGTTGTTATCAGTACACTAATTCAAGGTCATCAAGCCACAAAGTGCTCCCTTCGCCACCAATGAAATAGTCACCCTGTTTGCTCGAAGATGCTATAATCATTATGTGACCGGCTTTAACGCTTGCATTCGAATATTCCAATGGAATCTCAAACTCTATCATCCCGTCGCCGGGGGTGGCATCAAGAATCTTTTCGCCATAAGCCAGTACATTGGAGGCATTCTTGTCGAACAGACGCACCTCTTTTGTCTGGATTATGACAGGGAATTCCGTGTAACGCTCTTTGCTCTTGGTGGTAGTGAAATCAACTGTCGAGCCATCAAGGATAGCAATGTAGATTATACCTTGATCCTGATAGCCCTTAGGCTTATTATATTTGGTACCCTCGCAATTGACTTCCACAGGAGAATACTTAACATAACCGCGCAGAGCCTTGGGACGAGAAGCAAACGGACGCCCCCAGCCAAGTTCCCCGTCAGTGCCATTCGTGTCGAGATAACGTCCCGAAAACACATTGCCTGCTGCGAACTTGCCTATTTTGTTGCCGCCAAGGGCGACTCCCACGAATTCCGACCTCATCCTTATCGAATAGTTGCCGTCATGCTTTACGTCTCCATCTGGTTCGGTCACATTCTTGCTCATTGTTGCCGAACCATGGTTACCGCTGTCCCAGAACGAGCGGTCGCCAATCAGGAACGGAGTCGAACCGGTGTTCCACTCCTCGAACCCGGCGTTGGGCAGCTGTGTGGCGGCTTCGGTGGTGAACCGGTAGGTATCGGCGGTGAATGAGCTGCAGAAAGCCTGGTACTCATATTCCGTGCCGGGCTGCAAGCCTGTCAGTTCCGTTTCAAACGCCACACCGACTGCGGGGCTGGCAACCTCCACACCTACGGTTTCCCACTGCTGGGTCCCGGCAACGCGGTAGTTGAACCCGAAACCGCTCTCCCCATCCTTCATGATTGATGCGCGGAGGGTTGCGCGGGTTGCCCATATTGTAGCCACATCGGTGATAGGCTCGGTGCGCAGGGCGGCATCGGAAACTATCACACGGATCATCGCCGTTGTGCTGCGGCCGCTCTCATCAGTGGCCTTGACAGTGAACAGATGCTCCCCGTTGGGCAGAAGGTTCATGAAGCTGTCGTTAAAAACGAGCTTCACCTCTTCAAAATCAGGATTCTCCACATCGTCGGCATGAGTATGGTGCTGGAATGTGAACCCTTTTTCGGCAAGCGCACCGGCCACCGATGCATCCATGCTGAAAATCTCGAAGTCACCGCCGCCGATACCGAGCACGTCGGCCAAGGTGGGGCAAGCAACCTCCACGCTCTTGAATGGAGACGTGCTCTTAATCCACAATTTTTTCTCGGTGAGCTTTCCAGATTCGCCGACAACCGGCTGGTCGATGTCGAAATTCAGAGCCTGGATTACAGGAGCGGAAACGATTTCAATCACATCCTCAACCTCGATTGCGGTCTCGTCGACAATGATTGTGAACAATCCGCCGCCGATTTCCTCATCCCCCTGCGGGTTGTGTTTGATGGTAAGGAGATATTTTGTGGCAGGTTTGGGATTTTCAATCAGCGTTTCCTTCGTGAAATCGCTCCCGTCAGTAAGTTTCCCGGCAAGCGTGCAGGTAAGCTTCTTATCGAACGACGGAATCATGAAATAACCCACCTTTCCGTTGTCCTCGCTACCGCCCCATGTCAGGCTACCGGCTTTGTGCCCTACAGTCATCGAATAATCGGAAAGCACATTGCCGACACTCTCGTCATAGCGCACCTCAACCACCGTATTGGCAATCTTGCACTCGATTTCAACCTGCACGGTCTGCCCTGCGGAAATGGAGAACGGCTGCACGCCTTTGTATTGCTTCTTCTCGAACGATGCAGGCACGGAGTCTCCCGCCCACACCTCGGCGACATAGCTGTCGCTCGCGAGCCAAAGCCCCTCGGCGGGAACCTGGCTTATACCCTTGTACTTGCGCACCGGCCCCTTGGCATTTGAAATCCAGATGATGGCCTCATTTGCCAGGGCGTCGTCGGTGACACCCGCACGCGATTTCACCTCCACGTCGCTGTCGAGCAACGGGCGCAGGAGCACACGCCCCTCCCCTTCGCCTGTGCCGTAGTCGAAATCATCGGAGCAGCTGCTGAAAGACAGCATCGCCAACGAAGCGGCACACAGGAAAAATATATTTTTCATTTTCATTTCAGTTTCTGCCCTTAAGATTTTCTAATCAACAATGTAATGCCCTTCTGCGCGCCCTTGGCAT
>WSMN01000147.1 GCA_013316535.1 Muribaculaceae bacterium
CGCTTGAAGCGTTTGCCGCCGCAGGCTTCGCACGGGATGGTGATGTCGGCCATGAACTGCATCTCGATGGTTATTTTGCCTTCCCCCTTGCATTCCTCGCAACGGCCTCCTTCGGCATTGAACGAGAAATATGCCGGGGTGAACCCCATCTGTCTGGCACCTTGCTGGTCGGCATACAGGGCGCGGATTTCATCGTAGGCTTTGAGATATGTGGCGGCATTTGAGCGAGTGGATTTTCCGATTGGATTCTGGTCGACGAACTCTATGCCATGGATGCGGGCGGTGTCGCCTTCGAGGCTTTTGAACGCGCCGGGGGCATCGGAAGCCTCGCCCAGTTGCCGGAGCATGGCACGGTAGAGGATGTCGCGCAGGAGGGTTGATTTCCCGGAACCGCTGACACCGGTCACAACCGTCAGCACTCCCAGTGGGAATTTCACATCGATGTTCTTTAGGTTGTGTTCGCGTGCGCCTTTCACTTCGATGTAGCTGCTCCATTTGCGCCGTGAAGGAGGCACGGGGATTTCAAGTTGTCGGGAGAGATATTTTGCGGTGTAGCTGTCAGTGGCGTTCTCTATACCGGAAAGAGGCCCTTCGTAGACGATTTCGCCGCCGAGGCGACCGGCCTTGGGGCCTACGTCGATAATCCAGTCGGCTGCCTCCATTATCTCCTCGTCGTGCTCCACGACAATGACGGTGTTGCCTATTTGCTGAAGGTGGCGCAGCACTCCGATAAGTTTCTGTGTGTCGCGGGAATGCAGCCCGATGCTCGGTTCGTCAAGGATATACAATGACCCCATCAGCGACGACCCCAATGAGGTGGCGAGGTTTATGCGCTGTGACTCGCCACCCGAGAGGGTGGATGAGAGGCGGTCCAATGTGAGGTATTCCAGCCCTACATCGACGAGGAATGAAAGGCGGTTGGTGATTTCAGTGAGTAGCCGTTGCGCCACTGCGGCATCGTGATGCGATAGTTCCAGTGCTTCGAACCAACTCTTGAGTTCCGACACAGGCATTTTAACGAGGTCGGAGATGGTTTTCCCGGCAATTTTGACATAGGAGGCTTCGGGGCGCAGACGGTCGCCGTGGCAATCGGGGCATATGGTCTTTCCTCTGTAACGGGCCAGCATGACGCGGTACTGCACCTTGTATTGGTTCTGTTCCACCATGCTGAAGAACCCGTCGATGCCTTCAAACCCTTTTGCGCCATGCCACAGGAGGTCTTTCTCGGTTTGGGTCAGGTCGCAATAAGGGCGGTGGATCGGGAATCCGGTCTGTGCGGCCATGTGTATGAACGCACGTTTCCATTCGCCCATTTTTTCGCCGCGCCAGCAGGCGACGGCATCATCATAGACCGACAATGCCGGGTTCGGTATCACCAGCCGCTCGTCAATCCCGATGCAACGCCCGAATCCTTCGCAGCGCGGACATGCTCCGAAAGGATTGTTGAAATTGAACAGCAGGTCGGAGGGTTGCATGAATGTTATGCCGTCGGCCTCGAAACGTGTTGAAAAGTCGTGGCGGTGTATCCCGTCTGCCCCCCATGCCACGAGTGTGCAGCTGTCGCCCCCCTCGAACATGGCTGTCTGGACCGAATCGGCAAGACGTGATTTTTCATCGGCATCGGCATTTACGGCAAGACGGTCAATCAGCAGTTCATATCCCGGATTCTCTGTCGGCTTGACCGGGGCATCGAGAATTTCGGAGAAATCTATGAATTTCCCGTTGTGGTAAAGACGGGAATAGCCCCCTTGGCGGAGTATTTCAAGATGTGCGGCGAATGTGCGTCCCTGCGGGATGAGTAACTTGGCCACCACGGCAATGCGTGTCCCTTCGGGATAGGTTAGCGCGGTGTCGACTACATCTGTCACGGAGTGACGGCGCACCTCGTGTCCGCTGACCGGTGAGAACGTGTGTCCCGCGCGGGCGAAGAGCAACCGCATGTAGTCGTATATTTCCGTTGACGTGCCCACGGTGCTGCGTGGGTTGCGGGTATTGACTTTCTGTTCTATGGCGATTGCCGGGGGGAGTCCTTTTATGTAGTCGGCTTCCGGCTTGTGCATCTTGCCGAGGAACTGGCGTGCGTAGGCCGACAGGCTCTCGACATAACGCCGTTGTCCTTCGGCATAGATGGTGTCGAAAGCGAGCGATGATTTCCCGGAACCTGAAAGCCCCGTGATGACAATCAACTTGCCGCGAGGAATGGTGAGGTCGACATTCTTCAGGTTGTTGACTCGCGCGCCCTTTATTGTTATGCTGTTGGCGGATGTTGCTGTTGCAGTTTTAAATGTAGTTGCAGCAGGGTTGTTGTCGCCTTTTCTCATTGTTGTAATCTCCGTTAAAACAGACAAAGTTAGTTGAAAAATCTCGTATAGGTAAGCGGGTAAAATTATTTTAGCATTTTATCATGGCATTTTAATCAGTTTTTTCATCCCGGCAGACAGCATGTCTGTGTTGGCACCAGTGATAGCTTATTGGATGGTTTGTGTGTATAATTGTATTCCGAATGATTGTTAAATTGGTGTTGTGGATGCCACAAAGATTTAATATCTTTGCGAGGGGTGTCATTTTGCATTGTCGGCGAAGAAAGCGGAACGGTATGCATTTGGGAACAAAAAGCAATGGAATTAACCAAGAGCTACATATGAAGAAAATTTCATCTCT
>WSMN01000148.1 GCA_013316535.1 Muribaculaceae bacterium
ATTCATTCATAATCTCAAACCCTCTGACCCGTCAATATTTTTCAGGACGCCACAAGTATATCTGAATTTAACCCGAAGAAATACAAAAGGGCTTAAGGGGCGGAATTGAAACTCAAATATAATTTAAGAGCTTGCCTAAAAATTATTTCCAAATAATTTTTAGGCAAGCTCTTAAATTTTCTGTGTCGTTTCACAGCCGTCTGAAATATGCTCACGGGATTTCAGGTGAATGTCAGGCGGGAGAACCGTGAGGGATGCAGATGCCGGGCGGAATGCAGGAGGTCTTCACTTGTGAGGGCATTGATTCGTTCACGCACTGATTCCGTGGTGGGGACCTTACCGAAATATAAGGTGGCTCGTGCGGAGTTGAGTGCCATCTGCTCGCGGTTGTCCGATGCCACTACCAGTTGCCCGAGATATTGCTGTTTCGCCGCGTTGAGGGCGCGCTGTGTCAATGGTTGTGTGGAAAGCCGTTCGAGTTCATTGCTCACCAGCCGTGTGCAGCGTTCGGCATCGGTCGGGTCACACCCGAAATAGATTGTGAACAGCCCGCAGTCGCTCATCATGGTTGTGGAGGCATCGACTGAATAGACCAGTCCCCGCCGTTCGCGCAACGCCACATTAAGGCGGGAATTCATTCCAGGGCCGCCGAGAATGTTGGTCAGCAGCCCCAGTGCTATGCGCTCGTCGCTGTAGATTCCCGGGACAGAGGCTCCCATTACGCAATGTGCCTGGTGGGAGTCGATGTCGCGCCGTTCGTTGAAAACGGCTCTCTTTTCTGGCGGGGTGCGGTTCAGGGATGATGGTGATGCCGGAATGCAGCCAAGGTAACGTTCTATCGTTTCCTTCACCCGCGAGGGGGGTCCGGCCCCGCGATAGAAAGCCACCATTCGGTCGGGTGTGTAATGTGTGGTGATGTAATGGCGGCACACTTCCGGGCTGAATGCCGCAAGGTTGCCGGCCTCTCCGAGTATGTTATGTCCGAGTTGCGAGCCTTTGAAAAACAGGTTCTCGAATTCATCGAACACCGCTTCGGATGGGGTGTCGAGATAACTGTCTATCTCCTCGCGCACAACTTCCCGCTCCTTGTCGAGTTCTTTGGCGGGGAACACCGAATTTTGCAACAGGTCGGCAATGAGTTCCGCCGCGCGGGGCAGGTGACCCTGCGGAAAGATGGAATAGACGTTGGTCTCCTCTTTCGAGGTGAATGCGTTAAGTTCACCTCCGATTGCCTCCATGCGGTTGATTATGTGGCAGGCACGTCGGCGGGTGGTGCCTTTGAACAAGGTGTGTTCCACGAAATGTGCAAGACCGTGCAGATGTTGTGCCTCGTCCCGGCTTCCTGCGTTGACGGCCACCCCGAAGTATTCCACTTTGGACGGCACCTGTTCGCACACCACCCTCAATCCGTTGTTTAGAGTGTAGTATTCCAATTGGCGTGCTGTAGTCATGGTTCAACCCATTTCCCGTCGGATTTCAGCAATGAGATGAGGCGGTCGAGTGCCTGCTCCGACGGTATGTTCTTTTCCACCGGCGTTTTACCGCGATAGATGCTGACGTTGCCCGCAGCGGCACCTACGTAGCCGTAGTCGGCATCGGCCATTTCGCCGGGGCCGTTTACGATACATCCCATCACGGCTATCTTTAGTCCCTTAAGGTGGGATGTGGCTTCCTTTACGCGCTTCACGGTGGTCTGTAGATCGAACATTGTACGGCCGCAGCCGGGACATGACACAAATTCCGTGCGGGATATGCGGCGGCGTGCTGCCTGCAGTATTCCCAGGGCAAGTCTGTTCCTGGATTCTTCGTCAAGGGAATCGGCTTCAATCCCGATGCCGTCAAGCAATCCGTTGAGAAGGAGCGCACCGAAATCGGCTGAAGCACGGATTACCACCTTTCCCGAGGGCATCCCGTTGTAGCTTAGACATGCTATTACCGGGTTGCGCACTCCTGCCGCTGTCATTGCGTGGATAGCGGCTGAAATCTCCCCGACAGGGTTGGGGTGGGTGGAGCCTATGGCAATCACACTTTGCGGGTTGGCTGTGGCTTCGGCCACGAGTGTATCGCGGTCGGCGGCATCGCCGTATACCAGCGGCGCATCGATGTCGTCAAAGCCGAGAACCACAGGTACATTCGTTCCTCCCGCATTGCCGACGGCATCGGTGGCGCGTTGTGTGGGGTCAACCGGATTGTAGCCAGGGGCATATTCTCCGATTATTGTCGGCGCGTCGGCTCTGGCGGTTATGTAATCGGACAGCTCCTTGGCTACAGGTATCTCGCATTCGGGTTCCTCGCTTAGCGATACGCGGATGGTGTCGCCTGTGCCTTCACACAATAGTGTGCCTATTCCCACGGCGGAACGCACCCGTCCGTCCTCCCCGTCCCCAGCCTCGGTCACGCCGAGGTGGAGCGGGAAACGCATCCCCTCGCGGTTCATGGCGTCCACGAGCAGACGCACTGTGTGGACCATAACCACTGTGTTGCTGGCTTTTATGGAAATCACGATGTCGTTGAAATCATGTTTCACGGCCACGCGCAGGAATTCCATGGCGCTTTCCACCATCCCTGCCGGGGTGTCGCCGTAACGGCTCATTATGCGGTCCGACAGCGAACCGTGGTTC
>WSMN01000149.1 GCA_013316535.1 Muribaculaceae bacterium
GAACTATAGAGCAAAGTTAATATAATTTTGGTAGAATAGTCCGTTTGGTCCATTTCAAATATCGCATGAAAGCGTATAAGAAACGTTACAAAACGGGTAGATAAAGTTAAAATCGGTTAAGAAGCTGGCTGTTTTGAAAATGTGTGCTTAATGTAACTCATATGTAATATCCGCACGTTAATTTTGCATCGTCTTTTTAAGGCGGAACATTAACAGATTGTGATTGCGCCTCAAATGGCATTCCAAGGTAATAGCACCTGATGTCTAAGACGAAAAAATATAGTTTACAAAGATAGTAATATTAGAGCAAAGTAAATAAAAATACTTCATTATCCCATAAAACGGGTCGTCGGTGATGACGCTCCGTTTTTTGTGTCCGAATGTGACGTGGATACGAACAAACCAAATCCACTGGAAGTGGTCGGCGACCGTGTACCGGCAACCGTAACAGCACGTGTGCCGGCAAAATTTTTCGTGAAAAACGCGCAGGTGACCGTAACCCCCTATCTATGCTTCAACGGACAGGAAGTGGCATCGCAGCCTTATTCGTTCCAAGGCGAGAAAGTGCGTGGCAATGCACCTGTAATCAACTATGAGAACGGAGGCTCCGTGACAATCCCTGTAATGTATGAGTACCAGCCCGACATGATGAAGAGCGAACTCGAGTTGGCATTTGACGTAAGACAAGGCAACAAACAATATGTGCTTCCGCGTGTGAAAGTGGCCAACGGGGTTGTCGCAACCGCAGCTCTTGCCGATGCATCGACAGTTACACCGGCATTGGCACCCGATAAATTCCAACGTATTATCAATGAAAAGTATAATGCAGACATCCATTTCCTCATCAACCAGGCAAATGTGCGCGACGGCCAGCTCAAATCTGATGAGATGATTGCACTGAACCAGCAGATCAAGGATGCCAGCGGCGACGCATCACGCCAAATCGAGGAAATCAACATCTCCTCATACGCTTCTCCCGAAGGCTCGCTCGACCTCAACACGCGCCTTGCCGAGAGCCGAGAGCAAAACACTTCGGCATACCTGAAGAAACAACTGAAGAAAGACAACATCACCGAATTCGGCGAACTCACCGCCAATTTCACCCCCGAGGACTGGGACGGCTTCCAAAAACTGGTGGCAGCAAGCAACATCCAGGACAAGGAGCTGATTCTAAGCGTGCTCTCAATGTACAAAGACCCCGAGCAGCGCGAACGTGAAATCCGCAATCTTTCATCGATTTTCGACCAGCTGGCCGACCAGATTCTGCCGCAACTGCGTAAATCGCGCATCACCGCTTCCATCAACGTAATAGGCAAGAGCGACCAGGAAATCCTCGACCTCCTCCGCTCCAATCCCAAATCGCTCAATGCCGATGAAATCCTGTATGCCGCAACTCTTGTCGATGGCAATGCTGAAAAGATGAAAGTCTACGACACCGCCGCAGAACTCTACCCCAATGACTACCGCGCATTCAACGACCTGGGGCTTACCCAATATGTAGCCGGTGACTACGATGCCGCCAAATCCAACTTCACCAAGGCCACTCGCCTCGCTCCCAACGCAACCGAACCGCAGATGAACCTCGGCCTTATATCCCTGCTCAACAAGGACTACCGCCAGGCTAATCAGAAATTCGGTGCCGCAGCCGGCCTTGAAGAACTCAACGACGCCATGGGTACCTACTACCTCATGACCGGCGATGCCAATGCCGCCGTGAAAGCCTTCGGCAATGCCAAGACCAACAACGCAGCGCTTGCTCAAATCCTGTCAAAGGACTACAGCAAAGCCAAATCGACCCTCGCCGGAGTGACCGCCCCCAACGCAATGACCTACTACCTGACGGCAATACTCGGTGCACGCACCAACAACGACACCATGGTCAACAACAACCTGCGACAAGCGGTGAAACTCGACCGCAAGCTCGCCGAAAAGGCCGCCAAGGATATCGAATTCCAAAACTTCAACATATCTGCAATCCTCTAATCCCTATAACATTAAGGATTAAAGGGCTGCAAAATGGAACCACATTCCTCTCCAAGAGATTGTCTAAAAATTTTTCCAAAAGATTTTTAGAACTGTTTTTGAGAGAATTTTCAGACAACTTCTTACACCTTTTCATTAAAAAGGAATGCCTAAGAAAACATCGCAAAGCCGGAAGGCCGGGCGCCCCGCAAGGAGACGCCCGGCCTCCGATTCTTCAACCAGACGCATGGGATACCTGCTGACACTTCTTGTGGCAGCAGTTGTAATCTACCTAATAGCGTCGGCACGCAAAAACCAGCACAGCAAAATCGCCTTTGAAGGGAGCCTGGAACACGTCGTAACAAACCCTTCCCACGATGAAATCCTGCTTCCATACAAGGGAATGACAATATCCTTCAACCCGTCCACACACCAGCCAAACTGGGTGGCATGGGAATTGCTTGCATCGGAGACCGACGGGGAAAGTAACCGCGAAAGCAACTTCTCTACAGACTACGAGGTGAAGGGATGCGCCAACACCGACGATTACCGTGGTTCGGGCTACGACCGCGGGCACATGGCTCCTGCCGGAGACATGAAATGGAACGCCGAAACAATGCGCGAATCGTTCCTGATGACCAACATATGCCCTCAAGC
>WSMN01000150.1 GCA_013316535.1 Muribaculaceae bacterium
GTAGTAGAGGGTGTCGCCGGTGAGGGTGTTGCCGTTCTGTGCCACCACGAGCGAACGCCGGTAAAGGTCGGCCTGTGAGGTTTCTGTGTTGTAGACCCCGCTCTTGGTGTAGATTGTGCCGTCGCCGGAGATTATGGTCGATGTGGTGTCGAGTATTGCAATGTGGGTGAACGTGTTGTAGAGCATCTCCTCGGTGTATATGTCGAGCGTGTCGTTTGCTCCGAGGCTGTTGAGATGCACGTTCTCCCGGAAAAGAGCGTCTTTTGACGAGGGGCTGTATTCTCCGTACCAGGAATCGAGCCGGTTTTCCTTGTCGGTGAGCACCCCGCCGACCTCATAGTAGCCGAGTTCTATGCCCATATCGTAGTTGAACACGTCGGTTGTGAGTGTCACATCACGGTTTATGAGCCTCACTTTTTTCCCGGGGTCGGCATAAAGTATGGCCAGTTGGGTGGAGTCGGCGTAGTTTAGTTCGTCGGCGTATACAAACAGAGTGTCACCCTGCTCCATGCGCACATTGCCGTAGGCTTCGAGCGCGCCGGGATTGTCGTAGAAATGGGCGCTGTCGCAGTACATGAACATGTCGCCTTTGCGGAACTCGACATCGCCTACCACGATCTGATAGTCGGTGCCCTGCACGGCGCGCAACTCATTGGCGCGTTCGAGGAACACCTTGTCGCGCTGGTAACGGTTGGCCGAAGGTATGGTGGGGGCAATGGGCAACGTGTCGGGACGGCGGAGCGAGTGTTTCGGCAACGCTGCGTTACCTTTACGCGGCGATGGCTGCTGCGCGGCGGCTATCACGGAGAGGCATACTACCGTGGCCGCAAGGCATAACGCGGCATACATGCCTTGCCCCTTGTTGCGATGTTTACGATGGTTCATGCCTCGCTCGTGCGGAATCATTTCTTTATTTTGAGCCAGCCGGGGTTCTCGAATTCACAGTCAATCCAGTTGTCCTCGATTTTAACATATGTATCCTTGATTTTCTTGTCGACCCACTCCTTGATCATGCGTTGCCGTGCGGCTTTCTCATACATGTCCTTGATTACCTGATAGTCGTCGGAAAGGTTGGCTTTATGTGCCGGAATACGTTCTGTCAGTTTCACAATAGCAACTATGTCGCGGTTGCGCTTGGGGTCTTTCATGATGAACGCGTTGGAGATGTCGCCAACTTCCATGGTGTTGACCGTCTTTGCCACTTCCGGCGGCAGCTGCGACATTTCAAACCGTGTGGTGTTCGTTTCCTGGTTCACCATGCGTCCATGGTTGTTGCGGGTGTCCTTGTCCTGCGACACCATTGTCGCTTCCTCGAATGTGAATTTCTTGTCGAGAATGTCGGCGCGCAGGGAATCGAGCCGGTTGACGGCTTTGGTCAAGTCCGCATCGGACACTTTGGGGCGCAACAGGATGTGGCGCGTGTTGATGCGGTCGCCGCGTTTCTCAATGAGCTGGATTATATGGAATCCGTATTGGGTTTCGACGATTTTCGACACTTTCTTGGGGTCGTTGAGGTTGAATGCCACTGCGGCATATTCCGGCTCGAGGTGGCCTTTGCCCATGAATCCGATTTCTCCGCCGCGCATATTGCTGCCATCCTCCGAATACATGATTGCGAGCGTGGAGAACTGCGATTCCCCCCGGGTTACCTTGTCGGCCATATCACGCAGACGCGCTTTAACATCGTCGATTTCCTGCTGTGGGATTTTGGGGTTGATTGTTATGATTTCAGCTTCCACCTGCAGGGGGATGAACGGAATGGAGTCTTCGGGCAGTGTCGAGAAATATTTGCGCACATCCGAAGGGGTCACCTTCAGGTTGCTCGAAATGTTCCGTTGCACCTCCTGGATGCGGTATTGGTTGCGCATGGCCTCGGCCATTTGCTGGCGGAATTCGGGAAGCGGCTTGCGGAAATATTCCTCAACTTTTTCTTTCGACCCAAGCTCGTTGATGAAAAAGTTCATACGCTGTTCCACCGACATGGCGACCTGCGATTCGTTGGCCTCGATGGTGTCCATTTCGGCCTGGTGCAGGTAAAGTTTCTCGAGGGCGAGGCGCTCGGGGATTACACAATACGGGTCGCCTTTGATTGGCGTTTTCTCATATAGCACCTGTTGGTAAGCCTCTTCTATCTCGCTTTTGTAAATGGGCTGGTCACCCACCATCCATGCAACTTCCTCGACTATGTTGTTTTTCTCCGCCAGTGTGGCAAGGGCGATTGTCCCGAAGGCCAGTAGGGAAAGTGATGATTTCAGTTTCACGTTGTAGCTGTTGGTGTTGATTGCAAATGTGGGTGCATGGAGACTTTTGAAGTCAAGATGACTTCTTTTGTCTGGCACCCTGAAATCAGGATGAATTCCTGCAATTTTAATGTGCAAATTTACGTTTTCTTTTCCACATTGCAAGAGGGACGGTGTTAAGGAGAGTGAATTTTGGCGTGTTATGAAATTTGAGTATATTTGCATTGTCTGTCGTGTGGCCTTGTGGGCGGCATGACGTCTGTCTTACCTTATATCATCATAATATCTTCACACTTAAAATTTTCACGGTGTCAGGGATTTTATCGCATATGTTTGCGCGAGATTTTTTGAAGGAGAAGTTACGT
>WSMN01000151.1 GCA_013316535.1 Muribaculaceae bacterium
CCTTGATTTTTTATTCTGCCGGTGTAAAAATCTCAGGATTTTTATCTAAATTTGTTGCTTGGAAACACTGCCTGTGGAAATCCTGTGGTATTTCCGGGCTTTGTTTGCCGCTTTAACCGAACAGAAAGCCATGACTGCAAGAAATATAGACTCTTCGTCGAAGCAACGCCGCAATCGTTTCATCATAGGGTGGATGTGGAAACTTTTTGTGCTTGCTTTTGTATGTATGATAGTGTTTTTCCTGCTCGTGTATAACGGGTGGATAGGCTATATGCCGCCGGTGGAGGAGCTCAAAAACCCCAATGACAAATTCGCCACGGTGGTCTATACATCCGACGGGGAGGAGATGGGACGTTATTACCGCAATTCCGGGAACCGTGTGTATGCCGACTACAACGAGATTTCGCAACACGTAATTGATGCGCTTATCGCCACGGAGGATGCGCGGTTTGAGGACCATTCCGGCATAGATATGCGTGCGTTTATGCGTGTCTTCGTGAAAACCCTCATCATGCAGCAGAAAAATGCCGGAGGCGGTTCTACCATAACCCAGCAGCTTGCCAAGCAGCTTTATTCGCCGTCGACTCACAATCTGCTTGACCGTGCTCTTCAGAAACCGATTGAATGGATGATTGCCGTCAAGCTCGAGCGGTATTATGCCAAGGATGAGATTATAAAGATGTATCTCAATCAGTTTGATTTTCTATACAATGCAGTGGGCATTAAATCAGCGGCTTATGTTTATTTCGGTAAGGCACCGAAGGATTTGACAATAGAGGAAGCGGCCACATTGGTAGGTATGGTCAAGAATCCGTCCTACTATAACCCGGTGCGCCATAGCGAACGCACACGTTTGCGCCGCAACACAGTGCTTGAGCAGATGCATAAACAGGGCATGATAAATACCGCGCAGATGGATTCGCTCAAGCAGCTGCCTCTTGAACTGAAATTCCATCGTGTCGACCACAAGGAGGGGCTTGCGCCATATTTCCGTGAGGAATTGCGGCGAATCCTCACGGCAAAGAGGCCTGTCCGTTCCGATTACAGGGGATGGGAGAAACAAAAGTTCATCGACGATTCGATTGCATGGGAGGATAACCCTCTGTTCGGGTGGATTGAAAAGAATCCGAAACCCGACGGCACCAAATACGACATCTATTCCGATGGGTTGAAAATCTGCACCACCATAGATTCGCGTATGCAGCGTTATGCCGAGGATGCGGTCAGGCAGCATATGGGTTCCCTGCAAAAAGCGTTTTTCCGTGAGAAAAAAGGGAGGCACAACGCACCCTACACCTCCAATGCCGAGGAATTGGGACGCGTGAAAGTTGAATCGCTGATTGACCATGCTGTAAAGCAGACGGAGCGTTATCGCGTCATGAAATCGGCAGGAGCCTCTGACGAGGAAATCCGCACCGCTTTCGCAACTCCACGCGAGATGAATGTGTTCTCCTATGCCGGTGTGGTCGATACAGTTATGACTCCTCGTGATTCACTCCTTTATCAGAAGCACTTCCTGCGCACCGGGTTTATGTCGATGGAGCCTGTGACGGGTCATGTGAAGGCCTATGTCGGTGGGCCGGATTTCCATTTCTTTCAATATGACATGGTTTCGAGTGGCCGTCGGCAGATTGGCTCCACCATAAAGCCTTTCCTTTACACGTATGCCATGGAGGAAGGGTTCACGCCGTGCGACATGATGTCGAACACGCAGCCGGTGTTCACCGACGAGACCGGGCGCACATGGGCACCCCGCAATTCAGGTTCGGCTCGTGTTGGAGAGATGGTCGACTTGCGCTGGGCGTTGACAAACTCCAACAACTGGATTTCCGCACGCCTCATGGGGCAACTTTCACCAACAACCTTAGTGCGCAATATGCACAATTTCGGTATAACCAATCACATTGACCCGGTGATGTCGCTTTGCCTGGGTTCATGCGAGGTTTCGATAAAAGAGATGGTGGGGGCATATACGGCCTATGCCAACCATGGGATGCGTGCCGCCCCTGTGTTTGTCACCTCCATTGCCGATGCAAACGGGAATGTCATATCCGAGTTCAATACCACCCATACGGAAGTGATCTCAGAAAAGGCTTATGCCAAGATATTGTCGATGCTGCTGAATGTTGTTGATGGCGGTACGGGTAACCGCGTCCGTCGCGCGCCATATAACATAACCGCCCAGATGGGAGGCAAGACCGGGACAACGAACTACAATGCAGACGGATGGTTCATGGGCTTCACCCCCCAGCTTGTTTCGGGTGTGTGGGTAGGCGGTGATGAGCGTTACATCCACTTCAACACCATGGCTCACGGACAAGGTGCCGCAATGGCATTGCCAATCTATGGATTGTATATGAGCAAGGTGTATGCCGACCCGACGCTCCCTTATTCGCAGCAGTCGGTATTCGATGTGGATTTCTCCAATCTATGCGACAAGGAATTTTACGATTACGTGGAGGAAAGTCCGGCTGTAGAGGAATCCATTGCCGATGTGTTCGATTGATTCTTAGACGCTCTATTAGGGTATATTCAAACTCATTCTTGGGGCTGATAGTGTCAGATGGCGTTTAGATGGCTTAGGCGCTTTTCAAGCTCGGTTG
>WSMN01000004.1 GCA_013316535.1 Muribaculaceae bacterium
CGCCACCCTTTTCTCCAAATTCCCTGTCCCTTTGCTGCCGCAATACCGCAGTAAATGATAAAACATTGTGTTGCAATAAACCCCGCGTTAAGATGCCTGAAGGCATCGCAACGCGGGGTTTATTGCAACACCCTTTTGGCAAATTCCGTTATGTTTATCTGTGACGAGTGTATTATGCTTTATTTACTGAAATATTTTCTTATGTCGTCGGGAACCCTTCTTATGTCTTTTTCAGCTACATGGAATCCATGCCATTGGTGCTGTGGGTTGTCTCCCTCGTAATAAAGTTCGATGAATTTCTGGTGGGCGGTATCGAAATTATAGAGTTTGTCTTTGAACTTGGTTGAGGGTACCGCTGTGTTGAGCAATGATTGTGCATCACTGGCCGAACACAGGAGTACGGATTCGTGCGGCCAGTTGCCTTTCCCGTTTTCGCCATGCTTGTCGGATAAATTGAAATTGCGAGGAAAAAGACCTACAATCCAATTCATCATGTTGATATGAGAACTGTGGAAGTTCAGATGAATCAGCGCCGGGGGTGCGGTTTGGGTCAGGCGCAACACATGTTCGGTGTAGGGGTGCTGTTTCTTGTGAAGCACGGAAATATGGGGGTGGGCATTGATTCCCGATGGCTCAACTGGTTGCAGGTACGAGCCATCCTCATGGTAATGTATGTTGAACAGATGGGGCTGCTTTTTGGCAGGGACAGCATCTCTCAACAGTACATCGAGCATATTGGCCATTGACATTATATGGCCTTTGTCGAAATCAGGGTCATCCTGTTTGATTTTATCGATCTGTTCTTGGAAATAGAACAGGCGCGCATGATGCGCACGAGCATATTTGACTAAAACAGACAGTTCATTCAAATAGGCTTTGCCATTTTCGGCATATTGCTTGGGGTCAAGCAAAATATAGAAATGCAGGTCTTGATACATGTTTTGCCTATGATGTCTTGTCAGTGTAAAGGAATGTCACGTTTTCGGACATCCCTGAAATGGCCGTTAAAAGCCCATCAACAGGCGACGGTCGATTGTAAATTGGTCGAAAAAGCCTTCGGGGGCATAGGTTATCATTCCTCCTTCGTCTATTTTTATTTCATGTGCGTGACTGCAATGGTTTTCGTCATCGCGGTTGATATGGAATAGCGATACGTTTTTGCGGTCGATACCATTTTGCCCGTTTTCAAAATTCTTGATTTTAACGAGGATGCCGTTGATGATGTGGTCGCTATGAGTTTCGATAACGACCTGTATTCCGGCTTGTGCAGCAAGGCATATGAGTGCAGCCATTTTTGACTGTCCGGCAGGATGGAGGTGCGCTTCGGGATTTTCGATAAAAATGATGCTGCCTGGGGTTGCTGACAGGAGGGCCACAATTATGGGCATTGCGTAAGTCAGTCCGAAACCCACGTTGGAGGCCTTGAATTCCTGGGTGCGTCCCGATGAGCCGGTGCTGAACTGGTAACGCAATTCGTAGCCGAGGTCACGTGCATCTTGAACCACGATATTCACGTTTTTGCTTATTTCCCGTTCCCAGGCGGTGGTCTGCGACAAAAGGTCGGTGGCTTCGCTATCGGGGTGACGTAATGCAGGAATCACATCCAGATAGCGGTTATGGTCAAGGAAATGGAGGAAAAACTCCGCCTTCCCTTCCTCCACGGATATCTGATTGCGGATTACGACCACTGCGTCATTTTTCCGATAGGATTCCTGCGGGCCGAGACGTGCTGCGCTTATGTATTGGCAGCTGTTGTTGAAAAGGCTTTCTTTGTCAGTCTGACTATGGTCGTAGATATGGCCCTGCGGGGCTGCCGGGATTATCGTGGCTGTCGGGTTCCTTAGGGTGTCGGCCTGGAAATTGAAATGAAAATTCTGTAAATCCGTGGAGATTTCGAATGTTATCAAATCGTCGTCTCCGAATTGGTATAGGGTGTCTCTCACTCCGCCCAGATTCACGGCATCTGTTTTCAGATTGAGATAGCGAAGTTCGGAGGCATTGGATTTGTCGAGATATGATTCACGCAATGCAAGCAAAGCCTGCACCACCGATGATTTTCCTACGCCGTTTGCTCCGCAAAGGACAGTCAGATTGTTGAATGCAAAATCACTGTCCTTATGCGATTTGAAATTATGCAGTTTTAAATTCCTAATCATTGTGATTTGTTTGTGTGTTTGGGGATGGTTGTGTTGGAATCCGTATGCCGAAACGTTCAAGCAATGTCAGGAAGTCGGTGTGACGTTTTTTGACACGTTCTTTGGTGGCGGTGGCGGTGCTTATGCTCTGCATGAACCCAGGCTCATTCTGCATCTCAAGGAACGCATCTATGAACCGGCCTTTTTGGGATTGCAGCAATTCACTGTCCGAATGTGACAACTGGGCAAAATGTACACTTACCACTTCGAACAAGGAGCGGTTGATCGGCTGCCGTTTGCCAATCATTATCTTTCTGAATGCATCGCGTTCGAAAATGGTGGTTGCCAGCTTCATGGCTTGTCCGAACGCTTTGAATATCTTGTTCTGGGACGGGATGTCGGTCGGGATTGACTTGGTTCCTTTCGTAAGGAAGGTATCCATGTCGGGCATGTATTGTTGGAATCCTATCAGATAGAAACTGATGAACCTTGTGGCGAAGTCGAGGTCTTGCTGCCTTGTGGTCGACACGGAACCTGTTGTGGCTCTACGGAACGCTTGACCGCATTCGGTGTAGGGCGAGACGAGTTTTTCTAAAAAATCTACCCGGTACCCTTGGAACAATGCCGTTCTTATTTCCTGTGCCGACAGTTCCACACCTCCTTGGTTGATGCGGCTGAAGATGTTGTATTTTACCTCTTCCGGCGTGCCTTTCCCGATAAGGTTTATGGTGACCTGGCTGGTCATGATGCGGCGTTGTGTCTCGCGCGGAAGTTCATCCCATGTCTTTCCGTTGAATTCAGTCTTGAACTCAAGGTTTTCCAGACGCAGGGGGGTATTGTTTTTGCCAATGGTGTTTTTGCGGTCTCCCAATATGAAGTGTTCCAGGGTGCTGATGCGTTGAAGTCCGTCAATGACACGCCATTTCTTGTCTTCACCTTCATCGAAATAGAAGAGGGGGATGGGCAGATTTAGCATCAGTGATTCAATGAAACGGCTTTTTTTCTTCGGCGACCACAGGTTGGGCAGACGTTGATAGCGTGGCACAATTATCTCATCGTACTCAAGCATGTCGACCAGCTGGCCGATGGTGCGTGGCACGATGTTTATCGAGATATCGTTGGGGTTGAACGGAATCTCGTTGGTTATGTTTTCGTTGCCTTCTTCCTCCACTTCAGGTTGCGTAGTATGCTGGGAAGCGGAATGGCATGGATGTCCCTCCTCTAAGGATTGAGAACCGGACATTGTAAAAGAATCTTCCAATGAATGCATATCAGCCACTAAATTACAAATTATCGGGCATAAAATGGCAATGCAGGATTAAGAGATTGTGGAAAAAAGTTTAGACAATCTCTAAAATAATAGCCGACGGTACTGGCAAAGATGACAAAAGGCGATGTGCCGCCTTATTGGAATGCACATCGCCTTTTGCTGTATTGTGATGCCAGGTATATTACATGGCCTCTACGCGCTTGAGGTTCTCCTCGTCATTGAGGTTGTAGTAGATGCTGCGGAGCACCTGGCGTGCATCGCTCATAGTGTCATCGATCTGGTATGCTTTTTCCAGATAGCCTGCGGCTTCTTTCAGCATGGGGTCGACTTTGGTTGCACGGAAGTTGTTGTAATCGGCATTACTAAGGCCACCGCCTTCTGTCTGGTCGAGGTCACATGCTTTCTGATACAGTTTGTAGCCGTATTGCATCAGGGTGCTGGCATTGTTTTCATCGAGCGAGAGGGCTTTCTTGAATTGGGCGAGAGATTCCTCGGGCTTGCCTTCGCTGTCGCAGAGCACACCTTTCACGAAATAGAGCTGGGCGTTGTTGGGGTCCTCGGCGATATATTTGTCGATGAGGGCATCGGCTTTCGCATATTCCTTTTTGTCGATAAGGTTGTTCACCATGTAGCCGATGTAGCGGCTGTCCTCCTTGCCATAGATGGCATAGGCTTGCTCGGCAATTTCGGCCATTTCTTCTGGCTTCTGGAGTTGAGATGCGGCTGAAATCGCATAGTCGAAAGCATTCTTTTTGGTATAGCCTCGTGCAATTGCGTCCTTGAAGTTCTTCAGGGCAGCCTCATTGTTTTGAGACAAGGAATTTCCGATACCCATGTTGAACATTATTTCGGCCACCAGGGTGTCGGCAGGAGCTTTTACTCCGGCTTTCACCATTTCTGGCATGTCAGGAATGGTGACATAGAGGTTCCAGGCTTTAACTGCATCGGGGTAGTCCTCGGCTTCCCAAAGGAATAGGGCTGCGTTGTTGAAATCGTTGTAGTGGTTGGCGATCTGCTTGTAGATGTCCTTGGAGTATTTTGTTTTCACCTTACCCTTGGCATCTACCACAGTGTCGAGGGGAAGAGCCTTGGTGAGGTATTCGTATCCTTCGATAACGGAGGTTCCGAGTTGCTTCTTGTTAACATCCTTTCCCATCTGTGCAAAGACGCTTTGCTGGTCGTAATAGCCGAAAGCTCCCTTTCCTGCCACCACCCAAGTGAACGCGTCGGTTGCAGATTCTGCATCGGTGAACGCCGGGGCGAGCTTCTTCATTTGGTCGGGATATGAAGCCGGGTTGGATTTCATGTCGCGTTCCACTTCTTTGACAAGCGACTTTTGTGCAGCCGCTGTGCCGAGAGTCAGAAGGCAAAGACCTAAGATGCTGATTTTTTTCATAACATTCGGTTCTTTATGAATTAATAGAATATGTGAGTCCTGTTGATATTTGATTTTTTAGACAATCTCCTAGTCTTCGGATGAAACAGTGTCATCCTCGGGTTCTTCCGTGATTTCTTCGGCATCGTCATCAGTTTCGATAGTGTTGTCGGCCGGTTCTTCAGGAAGTTCCTCTGGATTTTCGATTGCTTCTACAACCTCCTCTTCCGGGTCGGTTGCCACGCAGCACACCGATGCTATTTCATCGCCACGCTTTTCGAGGTTGATGATGCGTACGCCTTGTGTGGCGCGTCCCATCACACGGATGTCGGCCACGCGGACCCGTAGCGTGATTCCGGAGCGGTTGATGATAACAAGGTCGCAATCGTCATCCACACTCTTCATCGCAACCACAACACCTGTCTTGTCGGTTATGTTCATGGTCTTGACGCCTTTTCCGCCTCGGTTGGTGATGCGGTAGCCGTCGAGCAATGAGCGTTTCCCGAATCCGTTTTCTGAAATCACCATCACGTTTTTGTTGTCGTCGGGGTGCATGCAAATCATGCCTACAACCTCGTCGTCGCCCTCATCGAGTTTCATGCCTCGCACACCGGTTGACACGCGTCCCATCTGGCGTACTGTGGATTCATTGAAACGGATGGCTCGGCCGTTGCGGTTGGCCATGAGGATTTCCGAATTGCCGTCGGTGAGTTCCACACCAATGACCTGGTCGCCCTCGCGGATGATAATGGCTTTTTTACCTTTGATATTTACACGGGCATATTCCGAGAGTGATGTTTTCTTTATGACGCCCTGACGGGTTGCGAATACCAGATTATGGGTTGAGGTGAACTCGGTGTCCTCAAGGTTCTTGCATCGTATGAATGCATTGACCGAATCCCCCGGCTCTATGTTGAGCAGGTTCTGGATAGCGCGTCCCTTGGTGTTCTTGGCTCCTTCGGGAATTTCGTATACCTTCATCTTGTAGACCATGCCTCGCTGGGTGAAGAACAGCAAGTTGCTGTGCATAGAGGCCGGATAGATGTATTCGATGAAGTCTTCTTCGCGGGTGTTGCTGCCGCGAGAGCCTACCCCTCCGCGGTTCTGTGCGCGGAATTCAGAGAGCGGGGTGCGCTTGATGTAACCCATGTGTGAGATGGTGATGATCATCTCGTCGTCGGCATAGAAATCCTCGGCGTTGAAGTCGCCTGCGGTGTAATCGATGTCGGTGCGGCGGGCATCGGGATAGGCATCGCGTATTTCTATTAGTTCACTCTTTATGAGTTCGCGGCACACATGCTCGTCGTTGAGAATTTCTTCGAGGTGGGCGATGAGTTTCATCACATCCTCGTAATTGGCATGGAGTTTGTCTTGTTCCAGTCCTGTGAGCTGGTAGAGGCGCATGTTGACAATTGCCTGGGCCTGGGCCTCCGAAAGTTCGAAGCGTTCCATGAGGGTTGCACGGGCGGCTTCTGTCGATGCGGCGTGGCGTATGATGGCTATCACCTCATCGATATGGTCAGACGCGATGATCAAACCCTCCAGGATGTGGGCGCGTTCCTGTGCTTTCCCAAGTTCGAAGCGTGTGCGGCGAACCACAACTTCGTGGCGATGGTCGACGAATGCCTTTATAATGTCTTTGAGGTTCAGCAGCTTCGGCCGGCCGTTGACGAGCGCCACGTTATTGACGCTGAATGCCGACTGCATCGGGGTCATCTTGTAGAGCTTGTTGAGCACAACGTTGGCGTTGGCATCCTGGCGCAGCTTGATGACTATGCGCATTCCCTTGTAATCGCTTTCGTCGTTAAGGTCGGCGATGCCTTCGAGCTTTTTGTCGTTGACAAGCTCGGCTATATATCTTATTAGCTCGGCTTTGTTGACCCCATAGGGAATCTCGTTGACAATTATGACTTCATGTTCCTTTTCCTGCTCTATTGTTGCTTTGGCTCGTATGACTACACGTCCACGCCCGGTTTCATAAGCTTCTTTCACTCCGCTGTACCCGTAGATGGTTCCGCCGGTGGGGAAGTCGGGCGCAGGGATATATTGCATAAGTTCGCTTATTGTCAGGTCAGGGTTGTCGATGAGGGCCACGCAGGCATTGATGGATTCTGCCAGGTTGTGGGTTGGCATATTTGTGGCCATACCCACGGCGATGCCCGACGAGCCGTTGACCAGCAGGTTGGGGATTCGGGTGGGGAGCACCACCGGTTCTTTCGCGGAGTTGTCGTAGTTGGGCTGGAAATCCACTGTGTCGGAATCGATGTCGCGTAGCATTTCCTCGCCTATGCGTTGGAGGCGCACCTCTGTGTAACGCATTGCCGCAGGACCGTCACCGTCGATGGAGCCGAAGTTTCCCTGGCCGTCGACAAGTTTCTCCCGCATGGCCCACCATTGTGCCATGCGCACGATTGTCCCGTATATAGAGGAATCGCCGTGGGGGTGGTATTTACCCATGACTTCTCCCACGGCCTTTGCAGCTTTTTTGTAAGGCTTGTCGGAATTGTTGCCCATCTCGTTCATTCCGAAGAGCACGCGGCGATGAACCGGCTTGAGGCCGTCGCGAACGTCGGGAAGGGCACGCGACACTATTACCGACATGGAGTAGTCGATATAGGCCGACTTCATTTCATTCTCGATGTTGATTTTGATTATTCGATCTTCTTCCAGCATTGTAGAAATTGTATGTTCCTGGTTAAATTGTCTTGAGTGCTGACATCGACAGGGCAGGAGGTCATCTGAATGTGGGAGATGACCCGTGCCCTCGTTGTTCAACCGTTAAATTAACATACAAAGATACGAAGAAATCCCGAATTTGCCCGTTTTTTTGCCCGCCAATGTCGTTTTATGATTTTTTAAAGTTTTGTGGCATAACGGTTGATACTTTGGCATACTATTTGCCGTTATAAAGAGAAGTGATTGATGCACCAATGGATTTATTCGGCGACAGAGGCTTGCTAATGTGCAATTGCTGCAAGCATTTCGGTGAAATGATTGTTATTAAAGGTAGACATGGTTGAACTTGTGTTAACGGCATGGCCGTACAGATGATTCGACGACCGAATGGTATATGCCTTTTGCTATCCGTAGGGGTTTTCAAACAGGACAAAATAAGAAGGAAAGGTTTAGAATGGAAATCAATTTCTCAAACGAAGTTAAAACGGTTCTGGAGAATAGCCGTAAAGAGGCTGTCCGCCATAACAACAGCATAATAACACCTGAACATATGTTCCTGGCGTTGTTGGCCGACACGGGGTCGCGTGTATTCTCTCTGCTGGAGAGGGTGTCGCGCGGAGCTTCCGTTTACCAGCTTCGCCAGCAACTTGATGATTCGCTTTACGATGCCTCTGCCCCGCTGGGCGGGGAGGTCGTAGCAAGCGACCTTAGCAACAGGCTGGTGAAACTCTCTGTGCTTGAGGCGAGGATGCTTAAAAGCTCTACGGTAGATACGGAGCACCTGTTGCTGGCGTTGCTCCACAACCCAGAGATTCAGCATATGGACTTTATCGTGCCGTTCCGCCAGGCCGGGATAGATTACCAGTCGGTGTTGAAGATGATTTCCAACGTCAAGGATTCTCCCAAGGCAGGGCTCGGTGCCACCGATGAGGAGGATGAGGAGGAAGATGAGGAAATCGGGGCTTCCCGTTCGTCGTATTCGGGGACGCAGGCCGAGGATGCTTCTAAATCCAAGTCCGGGCGTTCGGGTCGTGGGTCTAATGACACGCCTACTCTCGACAAATTCGGCAACGACATCACCCGTGCTGCCGAGGACGGCCGTCTCGACCCGGTTGTGGGGCGTGAGGGTGAGATAGAACGTTTGGCGCAGATTCTTAGCCGGCGTAAGAAAAACAATCCTGTGCTCATTGGCGAGCCAGGGGTGGGCAAATCGGCCATTGTCGAGGGGCTTGCGCTGCGCATCATCCAGCGTAAGGTCTCGAGGATTCTTTTCGGCAAGCGGGTGGTGTCGCTTGACATGGCTTCGATTGTCGCCGGGACTAAGTACCGTGGTCAGTTTGAGGAGCGTATCAAGGCGATTCTGACGGAGTTGTCGAAGAATCCAGATGTGATTCTGTTTATTGATGAACTCCACACCATAGTGGGAGCAGGAAATGCAGCCGGCACCATGGATGCCGCCAACTTGCTGAAACCTGCGCTCGCGCGTGGTGAAATCCAATGTATCGGTGCGACGACTCTCGATGAGTACCGCAAAAATATCGAGAAGGATGGCGCGCTTGAGCGCCGTTTCCAGAAAGTGATGGTGGAACCTACCACCGCCGAGGAGACCTTGCAGATTCTGAACAACATCAAGGACAAGTATCAGGACCATCATAATGTAACGTATACCGACGATGCGCTGAAAGCATGTGTGTCACTGACAGGACGCTACCTTAGCGACCGTAATTTCCCCGACAAGGCGATTGATGCACTCGATGAAGCAGGGTCGCGTGCTCATATCACCAATATCGTGGTGCCCGAGGAGATTGAGCGCCTTGAGGAAGAAATCGTGGAGGCCGTGGCTGCCAAACTGGCTGCCGCGCAATCGCAGGATTTCGAGAAAGCGGCATCGTTCCGCGACAAGGAACAGGAGCTTAAGGCATCTCTTGCCAAGGCTAACGAGAAATGGGAAAAGATGCAGGAGGAGAACCGTGTGGAGGTTGACCAGGACAAAGTGGCAGAGGTTGTTGCCATGATGACAGGTGTGCCGGTGCAGCGCATCGCCCAGGCCGAGGGCTCCCGTCTTCGTGAAATGGCTCCTAAGCTCAAGGCTGACATAATCGGTCAGGACAAGGCGATTGAAAAGATTGTGAAAGCAATACAGCGTAACCGTGTCGGGCTGAAAGACCCCAATAAACCCATCGGTACTTTCATGTTCCTCGGTCCCACGGGTGTGGGCAAGACCCATCTTGCCAAGAAGCTGGCGGAATATATGTTTGATTCTGCCGACACGCTTATTCGTGTGGACATGAGTGAATATATGGAGAAATTCACCGTGAGCCGCCTTGTGGGTGCGCCTCCGGGATATGTCGGATATGAGGAGGGGGGGCAGCTTACCGAGAAGGTGCGTCGCCGTCCTTATTCTGTGGTGCTTCTTGATGAAATCGAGAAGGCGCACCCCGATGTGTTCAATCTCCTGTTGCAGGTGATGGACGAAGGCCGTTTGACCGACAGCCTCGGACGCCGTATTGATTTCAAGAACACCCTTATCATAATGACATCCAACATCGGTACGCGTCAGCTCAAGGATTTCGGAGCCGGAGTCGGCTTCAATACCCGTGCCAATGACAAGGATTATTCACAGGGTGTCATTCAGAAGGCTCTCAACAAGGCGTTCGCACCCGAGTTTCTCAACCGTATCGATGATATAGTCATGTTTGAGTCCCTCGACAAGGAGGCTATATTCAAGATTATAGAGATTGAGCTTCGAGGTTTTCTCGGGCGGATGGCCAAGCTTGGCTACACATTCGAGATTACCCCGGCGGCAAAGGACTACATTGCCGAAAAGGGGTATGACCAGCAGTATGGCGCACGTCCGCTGAAGCGTGCTATCCAGAAGTATCTCGAAGATCCCTTGGCGGAGCTGATTATCAACTCCGAGCTGGCCGAGGGCGATACAATCCGTGTGGACTATGACAAGGATGCCGATAAAGTCACCACTTCTGTCACGCATAAGGGAAGTGCCGATGGCGTAGCCGAAAAATGATGCAATCAAATTAATAAATTTTAAAGAAAAATGCCGGACGAAAAGTTTGGCATTTTTTTTGCAGGTTGTTATTACTGATGGGAGTGCGTAATGACATCCTATTTCATTAATGAACTACTTAATATTAAGGATATAAATCATGGCAAAAACAGGAACAATCGGGGTTACCACAGAGAACATTTTCCCCGTCATCAAAAAGTTTCTTTACAGCGATCATGAAATTTTCTTGCGTGAATTGGTGTCGAATGCCATTGATGCCACGCAAAAACTGAAAACGCTCTCCTCTTTCGGCGATTTCAAGGGAGAGTTGGGCGATATGAAGGTGCGCGTTATCGTTGACAAGGAGGCCGGTACGCTGACGATTTCCGACCACGGTATAGGCATGACTGCCGATGATATCGACAAATACATAAACCAGATTGCCTTTTCCGGCGCAGAGGAGTTCCTCGAGAAATATAAAGATAATGCAAATGCCATAATCGGACACTTCGGGCTTGGATTCTACTCTGCATTCATGGTGGCCAAGAAAGTGGAAATCAATACCCTTTCATACAAGGAGGGCGCGGAGGCTGTCCGTTGGGAATGCGACGGTTCGCCGGAGTTCACCCTGTCTGCCTCTGACAAAACGGAGCGCGGAACCGACATCATTCTCCATATCGATGACGACAACAAGGAGTTTCTTGAGCAGAGCCGCGTTGATGCGCTTCTGAAGAAATATTGCCGGTTCCTCCCTGTTCCCGTGGTCTCGGGCAAGGAGCAGGAGTGGAAGGATGGGAAAATGGTGGACACCGACCGCGACAAGGTAGTGAACATCACCGAACCGGCATGGACAAAGAAACCGGCTGAACTGACTGATGAGGATTACCGCAATTTCTATCATGAACTGTACCCCGGGCAGGATGACCCCCTGTTCTGGATTCACCTCAATGTGGATTATCCCTTCACGCTAACCGGGATTCTCTATTTCCCGAAAATCAAGAACAATTTCGAGGTGACCAAGAACCGCATACAGCTTTATTGCAACCAGGTTTTCGTCACCGATTCTGTTGAAGGGGTTGTGCCGGAGTTCATGATGCTGTTGCAGGGTGTACTTGATTCTCCCGACATACCATTGAATGTGTCGCGCTCTTATTTGCAGAGCGATAGTGCGGTGAAGAAAATATCGTCGTATATCACTAAAAAAGTGGCGTCGCGTCTGGAAGAGCTGTTCAAGGCCGACCGCAGTGAGTTCGAGCAGAAGTGGGATGACATCAAGATATTCATCGAATACGGTATGCTGACCGATGAAAAATTCTGTGATGCCGCCATGAAGTTCGACCTTCTCAAAGATACGGAAAGCAAGTTCTTCACCATCGATGAATACAAGGAGCTGATTGCGCACGCTCAAACCGATAAGGACGGCAACATCGTGTTCCTGTATGCTACCGACACTACGGCTCAATACACCTATATCAAAGCTGCCACTGATAAGGGCTATTCCGTGTTGGTGATGGACGGTCAGCTGGATAGCCACTTCGTAGGTCTGCTTGAGCATAAAATCGAAAAGAGCCGTTTTGTGCGTGTGGATTCGGATGTAATCGACAACCTGATTCCGAAGTCCGACCGCAAGGCGGTTGACCTGTCGGCTGTTCAGCGCGACATTCTTACCGCTCTTTTCAATTCGCAGCTACCCAAGGTGGACAACGCCCAGTTCTTTGTTAATTTCGAGGAGATGGGGGAGAACGATGCTCCTATTGTCATCACCCAGAACGAGTACATGCGCCGTATGAAAGAGATGGCGGCGTTGCAACCGGGTATGAACTTCTATGGCGAGATGCCCGACAGCTATTCGCTTATAGTGAATATCGGGAATCCCATTGTCAAGAAGGTCGCGGCCGCAGCCGATAGCGCATTGACCGATAAGGTCAAGCCGATGATGGATGCTGTGAATGCCAATAACGACAAAATCACCGCTCTGCGCGATGCCGGAAAAGATTCACAGCTTTCCGATGATGACAACAAGGAAATCGATGCATTGCAGGCTGCAAACAACGCTTCGCGCGAAGAGCAGACAAAGGTGGTGTCGGATTATGCCGCCACGCAGCCGATTGTGGGGCAGCTCATAGACCTCGCTTTGCTGGGCAACGGGATGCTCCGTGGCGCTGACCTGTCGCGCTTCATAAACCGCTCCCTGTCGTTGCTCTGAAATTTTTGATTTTGCGGAATGGGGGGTGCCAAACATTGAAGTTTTTGGCACTCCCCTAATTGTTTTTTATCGGCCAGGTTATTGGGTCGGCTGCGTTTGTCTGCGTGGAAGCACAATTTTTATGGGTCGGCTATCCACTTCTTTACCGTCTATCCATATCCGGGTGGTATGGTATGCGTCATAATAATTTTCCAGGTAGAAGCGATATTCTACCTTTATGTTGTAGGTGGTTTCAATATACGGCACATGGAAAGTCATAGACAAGTCCTGGTGTTCATCTCCTTGAAATTCCCCGAAAACAAGTTTGTATTTGTTTTCATAGTATACCCGATTATTATTTTCAAACACAGATATTTGCTCGCATCGCAATCCGTGGAAGTATGCCACGTATAATCGGCTGGGCGGAGGGATGTTGAGGATTGGATCCCCTATCCATGATGTCTCGTAGGTATCTTTGAGGTATGTCATTTGGAATGGTTGGTCCATCCAATTGCCTTCCACGGTTGGATCCAAGAGGTTTGTCCCCTCCTCATCCACAATCATTATGTCGATGTTCAGAGGGTTGAAGTCCCCAAAAACCATATCTTCATTTTCGTTGTTGTCGCACGAAACGTATGTGATACTGCAGATCATTGCGATTGATACGGCCTTCAGCCAGTTTCTGGATATGCTCATATTGCTTTTCAGATTTTAGGATTTGACACTCTAATAAAATGAAGATCTTTGTTGAAGTTGTGATTCTTGACTTTAAAATCGGATATGGCAGAAAACCATCCGCAATCATTCGGTGACCCCCAGCCCCAATTGAAGAAATAGAACGCTTGGCCTTCAGTTTGCCATTCGCGAATAAATTTCCAGGGATGCTTCCCGCCCAATAAAATTATACTATTGTCGGTTTGGTATAACCGAAGTTTGCAGGCATATCTTTTTATGCCATCGCAAATCCACATATGTGCTCTACCGCTGTTGCTATCAGTACCGTACATTAGGAGAATGGAATTTTTGCTAAGATGATTGTCAATTTCACCAAATTTATATTCAACATCCTGAATATTGGTGTATCCCAAATTTTTAAGTGTATTCATGGTGTTTTGCGTATTGGTGGGAGTGTCACCGTTTTCTAAATATCTACTATTAGATCTGTGTCCCAATTCGCGGCATAGTTGCGCTAACCGGGTGTGAATGGGGTATGAATTGTACCAGCAATTATCGTTGTGGTGTTTTCCTCCAGAAGAGTATGTGTTAATTGAATTATGTTGAGACAATGCATCCCAATTCAAATCGATAGGATTCCCATTTTCGTAGGTCAAAGCTAATTGTTGCGGATGTCTGAAATATGACATCATCATGGCGACTGCGGTATTTGAGCAGCCAGCTTTGCCGTTAGGACATTCATTGCCTTCTGGATATTGTTGTCCCCAATACACTTTGATTCGGGTTGGTACATTATTATACCAAATGGTATCGACTGCAATGCTGTCGTCAGGCATTGGTATTGGGGTTAGAGTGCCAGTGTTACCGATATCAATGGAATAATGTGATGTTGACGATTGCTGGGCGAGATATTGGGTGATGTTGTCTACCCACATGTTAAATCCGGGATTGTTGTTTGGCTCGTCGGGATTATAGGTGCCGGCAATTGTCACGGCAAGTAATTCTTGGGTATTTCTCAATGCCGATACAATAGCATACCCCATAGAGTCGGCATAATTCACAACATACATCAATGTGTCTGATTTTCCTGAGCGGGCTTTGCCATTCCCAGTAGTTGTGACTATTTTGATCGGGGATGTCGTGTCGATTCGTCTGTGGTTTGCGCTTCGACTCTTGGTTGGAGGCAGAGGTACATCTGAAACCATGCTTAATGCATTTGTTGCTATCTTTAAAGCCTCCTTTGTGGAACGCAATTCGTTGGGGGCGTAGTCTGATGTCGTTGAGAAATCTGGATTTTCTTTTAGCAGGTTAGTCTCTTCATCATTGCAAGCCAATAATGTTAATGCTATTATTGTCGTTAAGAAGTACAATAAATTTTTCATAGCTATACTTTTGGGTGGATTATTGTATTGGTTTGGAAATATGTTGTATTATGCAATGTGGGGCATAGTGTATGCAATCACAATCAAGAGGAATGTGTGTTCTTGTTTCGCAAATTAAATGTAAAAAAGCGAAAAAGACAAATATTTTTTAATTAGTAATGGTTAAAAAAAGTAAATTGGAGGTAAAGTAAGGAAATTGTGAAATATGGTGGAAAAATTGGTGCGAAATGTGCTGGAGCTATTGCGGGATTGAAAAAAGTGTTGTAACTTTGCAGCGTCAAAATCGGGAACGGCAATGGTTGTTTTGGATTTTAGGCATCAGATGGTGAGATTAGCTCAGTTGGTTAGAGCGTCGGATTGTGGTTCCGAAGGTCGTGGGTTCGAGACCCACATTTCACCCCAAGGTTAAGGGGCGGCAAACAATTTGTTTGCCGCCCCTGCTTGTTTATTATGGCTGCGATTGTTAATTTTGCACGTATGTGGAGGTGGCGGGAAGTGTGGCCGCCCTTTGTGTTGGATCAAAGGGATGTTTTGTACCCCAATTGAATTTTGAGATAAGAACTTGTCATGAGCGAAAATAATACAATAAGGGAATTTGAGGAGGCGATATCACGTTGTCGTGCCGTGTATGAAGCAAAATTGCATGACTATGGTGCATCGTGGCGCATTATGCGCCCGCAGTCGGTTACGGATCAGATTCTGATAAAGGCCGACCGCATACGTTCGTTGGAAACCAAGGGGGAGGCCAAGGTGGACGATGAAAGCATCCTTGACGGTTTCATCGCCATTGTGAATTATGGTGTCATTGCGCTTATTCAGTTGGAAAGGGGGTTCGCAGCACGCAAGGATATATCGGCGGATGAGGCTTTGGCACTGTATGACAAACATATGTCTGCGACAATGCAACTGATGCTGCGCAAGAACCATGATTATGATGAAGCATGGCGCAAGATGCGGGTAAGCTCCTACACCGACCTTATCCTGATGAAGCTGATGCGGACGAAAGAGATAGAGGACCATGGAGGAGAAGTGTCGGTGTCGGAGGGGGTTGACGCCAATTACCAGGATATGATTAACTATGCTGTGTTCGGCATAATAAAGCTCACGCATTGATGGAGACCCCAATGTGGAAACGCATTTCCGTGTGGATGTTGCGCCTCTGCGTTGGCGCTGTGTTCATTATGTCCGGGCTGGTCAAGATGGTTGACCTTTGGGGGTTCGTATTCAAGATAGAGGAATATCTTGCCGTGTGGCAGTTGGTGCAGCCACGCACCATTGTTTTCATGGTGGCCATGTTCGTGTCGGGTTACGAGTTTGTGCTGGGCACGCTTTTGGCGATGGGATGCTACAAGCGTGTGGCTCCATGGGGGCTGATGCTGACCATGGCGGTGATGTTGCCTCTGACAGCTTATCTTTGGGTAGCTGACCCCGTGAGTGATTGCGGGTGTTTCGGGGATTTTTGGAAAATATCCAATGCGGCGACATTCTGGAAGAATGTTGCCATTACGGTTGCACTCGGGGTGTTGCTTAAGTGGAATGCCGGTTTGAAGGAATCGCTGTTCAATCCAGCCATACAGTGGATGGTTGGGGCGTGGATTTCATTGTATGCCATCATTGTGGGGCTGTATGGTTATAATGCGCAGCCTATGCTCGACTTCAGGGCATTTCCTGTTGGCGCTCCGTTGGTGGCGGAAGCCAATGAGGAGGATGACAACTTTACGTTGCTGTATGAAAAAGATGGGGTGCGCAAGGAATTCCCGCTTGAAGCGTTGCCTGATTCCACCTGGATATTCGTTGACCGTGTGCCGCTGTCGGGCGGTGACAATTACGAGGAGAAAGGTGGAGACTTCGCTATGTTCGATGAGGATGGCAATGACGTGACATCGGAGGTGGTAGATGGCGAAGGGATGCAGCTGCTGCTGGTGGTACCGGAGCCACGGCGTGCCGGCGTCACATTCTCTTATGTAGTAAATGAGGTATATGAGTATGCCGACAGCATAGGAATCCCGTTTGCCGCTTTGCTTGGAACTGATGCTGACGGTGTGTTGCGATGGAAGGATAATGCCATGGCTGATTATCCGTGTTATTCTGTGGACGATACGCAGCTTAAGGAGCTTTCACGCGGAAATGTATCGCTTGTGATTCTGAACGACGGAAAAGTGGAATCGAAGACCACCCTTAGCTCTATGAACTCTGATGTCATAGAGTCGCCAGAATCGTCCGATGCTTTTATATTGGAACTGACCGGCCATGGAAAACGGTGGTTTACGGCTATCAATGTGATTTTCGGGGGGGCGTTGCTGTTGCTGTATCTTTTCCAAGGGATAATTCTTGCCATAAGGGCAAAAATTAGGCGCCGGTATCGCCGAAAAGAGGCGAAAAATTCGTAATTTTGTCACGGGTTTCATCTGGCGGCTTTTGCTTGCCGGCTGATTTGGCTTTAAGCCTTTTGAAGAACCCGGGATGGGTTGCGATGCCCCCCTGTCATGATTATAGTGAATTATTACTTTATAACTTACATACAAAAATGAGAAAGAATATTGTAGCAGGCAACTGGAAGATGAACACAACCCTCGCTGAAGGTGTGGGTTTGGCAAAAGATGTCAACGAGGCACTCAAAGGAGTGGCTCCTAAGTGTGATGTGGTTATCTGTGTCCCTTTCACGCATCTTGCTTCTGTAGCTGCCGCTATTGATTCATCGAAGCTTGGCCTCGGTGCAGAAAACTGTGCTGACCACGTTAAGGGCGCTTATACCGGCGAGGTTTCCGCTCCTATGGTTGCTTCAACCGGCGCGAAATATGTAATCCTTGGCCACTCCGAGCGCCGCCAGTACTACGGTGAGACCTCTGAAATTCTGAAAGAAAAAGTGAATCTGGCTCTTGCTGAAAACCTTACCCCCATTTTCTGCATCGGCGAAGTGCTTGAGCAGCGCGAGGATGGAACATTCTTCGATGTCGTTACCAAGCAGATTCAGGAGGCTCTCTTTGAGCTTTCAGCCGAAGACTTTGGCAAACTCGTTCTTGCATACGAACCCGTATGGGCTATAGGCACCGGCAAGACAGCTACCGCCGAGCAGGCTGAAGACATGCATGCCCATATCCGCAAGGTGATTGCCGACAAGTATGGCAATGAAGTGGCTGACAACACCTCTATCCTCTATGGTGGAAGTTGCAAGCCTTCCAATGCTGCCGAGTTGTTTGCAAAACCCAATGTTGACGGTGGTCTTATCGGTGGTGCGGCTCTTGACGCAGCTTCGTTCATGGGCATTGTTACCGCATTCTGATAACACCGCGATTTATTTTTACAGATTAGAGGCCGCGAATCCCCATGAGGGTTAATCCTTCCGGGCTTTGCGGCCTTTTACCCTTGCATCTTATGAACACGTCAATACGGCATCTGTCAGGAATTATATTAATGTTGGCTGCTGTAGCTGCACCGACAGAGGCGCAGGTATATACCGCTGCCGATAGTTCCATGTGTGTGTCTGCATCATCTGGTGGCACAAACGGAATAGTCGGGCGATTGCAGTCGCCTGAATCGGGTGTGATGGTTATCGCCCCCGAGGAACTATTGTTGCGAGCCTCCCGGCAGGCAGAACCGGATAGTGCCGATTTTGAAACCGATGATGCCGTGGATGAGGAGGAACAGGCAAGAGCCGTCCGTACAAAATCGGGGAAAACCGTAGGTTACCGGGTGCAGATTTATGCTGATAATAATGTGCGCAGTGCCAAGGCTGAAGCCCGGCAGCGGGAACGGGCGTTGGGACAGGCGTTTCCGGCATATGACACATATGTGACCTATGCTTCCCCTTATTGGCGTTTACGGGTTGGAGACTTCCGATCTCAATATGATGCGGAGAAGGCTGCTGCTGAAATCCGCAAGGCATTCCCGCGTTATGCGAGGGAAGTCAGGGTTGTCCGTGACAGAATAAATTCACCGCACTGAATGGTTGGCCGCTTGTTTTCCTGATAAAAGATAATGCAAGAATGAGTTGTGATAACTTTGATTTCGATATAGATGCAACCGCTTCCGACGCTGAACGGATTAACGCGATTGCCGGTCATTATCGTGAGATAATAAAGCTGATAGGGGAGGATCCTTCGCGTGAGGGGTTGCTCAAGACTCCCATGCGTGCAGCCAAGGCAATGTGGTTTGCCACACAGGGCTACCGTCAGAGTCCTAAGGAGATTTTGAGGCAGGCTATCTTCGGGTATGCCGGTTCACGGATGATTGTCGTTAAAGACATTGAGTTCTATTCTTTTTGCGAACATCACATCCTTCCGTTCTTTGGTACGATAAGCATTGGGTATATTCCTGACGGAGCTATGGTTGGACTGAGCAAGCTGCCACGGCTCGTCAATGCCGTCGCCCGTAAATTGCAGGTTCAGGAACGCCTTACTGCGGAGGTGTGCAGGGAAGTGGCTGAAACGTTGTCGGTAAAAGGGGTGATTGCGTTTTGCAGTGCCAGGCACATGTGCATTCAGATGCGCGGTGTCGAGAAACAGATGTCATCGACCGACACAATTGATTATCTCGGTGATTTTGAAAGCAACCATGCTTTGAGGCAAGAGTTCTTGGCCATGATTGGCAAATGACCGTGCCTGCCTAATCTTCGAAATCGTCCTCGTCGAAATCGAATCCGAAATCCAGGTCTGATTCGCTGTATATGCCGTCGGTGAATTTGGCGAGGTCCCGGCTTTCTCGTTTTGTGGGGCGTCCCAACCCCTTGCGCCGGTCTATGAATCCGCTTATTCTGATTACATCGAGCATGTCGTATTGCTCCTTTGGAGTGATGTTTTCCATGTATTCAGGAACAAGTTTGGCTCCGAGCCGATTCTCGGTTAGAGCTTTGACACGGAATGAATAAGAGATGGGGGGCTTTCGTACACACACCACATCGTCAACTTTAATCATTCTGGATGGCTTTGCAGTGACTTCTCCCGATGATGTGCGTAGGCTTACGCGCCCTTTCTTGCAGCTGTCGGTGGCCACTGTGCGGGTTTTGAAAATGCGCATGGCCCATAGCCATTTGTCTATTCTGACTTCCGTTTTCATTTGGGGCTAATTTGGACAATCTTATTTGTTGTTGAAATCGCACATGGCCGTCTGTAAACCGGCAAGAACGAAGGTGCGGATGGCGTCACAGGCAACGTCTATTCGCAACGGGAGTTTCTGCCGTTCGTCAAGGGTGAATTGTCCGAGCACATAATCTATCTGACATCCGCGTGGAAAATCGTTCCCTATTCCGAACCGCAGCCGCGGATAGGCATCCGTGCCGAGCATCTCTGCGATGTTTTTCAGTCCGTTGTGTCCCGCGTCGCTTCCGCGTCCCTTGAGGCGTATTGCGCCGAAAGGGATTGCGAGGTCGTCGACAAGAACGAGAATGTTGTCAAGCTCGATATTTTCCTTGTTTTTCCAATAGCGCACGGCGTTGCCGCTTAGATTCATATAGGTGGAGGGCTTAAGCAGCACCACTTGTTTGTTTTTCAGGCGCCCACGGCCTACATCGCCATAACGGTCGGTTGAAAAAGAAATATTGGATGCCTCTGCAAAGGCATCCAATATTCTGAATCCTATGTTATGGCGGGTTCCCTGATACTCTTGTCCGATGTTTCCGAGACCCACTATAAGATATTTCATAGGTTGATAGGTTTTGGTTGTGAAGGTTGCTTCACGCCGTCAGCGGTTCTTTACTTGCCGGCGGCAGCAGCGGCAGCGGCAGCACCACGTGCGGCGCGTGTGAGCTGAACGGCGCATACAACAGCTTCCTTGGGCGATACCATTTCAAGGCCTTCGAAGTGGAGTTCGCCAATCTGAAGTGTCTTACCGAGGCCGAGGTTGTCAACGTTGATGGTCAGACGTTCGGGAATTTCGGTGTAAAGAGCCTTGACTTTAATCTTCTTCATGGAGAGGGTGAGCTTACCACCGGCTTTCACACCTTCTGCATGACCTTCGATTTTCACGGGTACCGACATTACAACAGGCTTGTTGTCGAAAACCTCGAGCAAATCCATGTGAAGGATGTTATCCTTTACCGGGTGGAACTGAACTTCGCGGAGAACGGCGGTTTTCTTGCCGCCGTTGTATTCGAGTTCGATGGCAAAAATGTCGGGGGTATAGATAAGCTTGCGTACCGCTTCGTTGGTCACGGTGAGGTCGGTGGTCAGGATTCCACGGCCGTTCTCGATTTCAACGATTTTTTCACCGGGTTTGAGAGTGCCTTTAAAGGGGAGTTCAAACGGTTCGCCGCCATTGAGAACCACAGGGATTTTGCCTTCGGCACGGAGTGCCTTGGCTGCTTTTTTGCCAAGATCCACACGGGGCTCGGCTACAAGTTTAAAAGTTTTCATTGTTCTGTTAATTAGTTGTGTTACTCAAAATTAAGTGATATTAATTTCCCATCACACTGGGTGTGCCAAAGGGCTATGCCCGAAAGCGACTGCAAAGTTAGCTGTTTTTGCGTGAAAATGCAAGTGCCTCTCATTCTTTTTAATGTACATTTTCGTGGTTACATTTTGAGTATAAGGTGTTGCAAACTTGAATTTAATTTGTGATTAAAAATTATTGTCACTACATTTGTAGTATTGCAATGGTCACAATGCTGCCGGCGGTTATATGATTAGTTTGTCGGTCTTTCGTTAATGGGGTGCCGCTTTGTTGTGTCTGCATGTGCCATAAAAGTTGCAGTTAAAAAGCATGAAAAGGATTTTTGCTAAAATATTGATGGTGTTGTCGGGGATATTTGGATTGCCCTCTACCGGTTTTGGGCAACCGGCCTGTTACAGCCATATTGCCGATAGCTTGTCGGCGCGCTTGGAGATTGCGGAAACTTCTGCTGACAGCATAAGGCTTTTGACTGACATTATTGATTTGCGCCCCAAGGCAATGACCGATTCAATCGGTAGAGTCATATTGCATACTGCTCTGGTCTCTGGCGATGACCGCACGGGGCTTGACATTATCCGTAATCTCGCCAACCTGCACATCCGCAGTGATTCCCTGCTTGCCCTTGACCTGAAGAATGCAATGCGTTTCAGCCTCGGGGATGACCGTGAAGAGACTGTCACGTTTGTGCGCATGATGCAGAATCTTAACAAAGTCAGATATGCTACGCCCGATGAAAAGAGCCGTCGGGTAAGGCAATTGCTTCGGGAGGTGAGCCTTGGCGAGCGCGGTGACATTTATGATAAGATAGTGACGTTGCATGCCATCTGCCTGTATATAGGGGAGACCTCGCAAGGCGAACTCCTATCGAAGTATCTTGACAGGCTTGGCGTCCTGGTGTCGAAACTGCGCCCTGAGGCATATTCGATACGCAACAGCTATCTTGTCCATGCCGCTTTGGCTTACAGGGAGAATGGGGAGCATCAGAAGTCCATTGATTGCGACAAGGCTCTTTTGAAATCAATTGATAATCTTGAGAAAGGCACTGACGGTTATGGACGCAAGTACCGCACTTATGACGGGAACCGTTACGTGATATATACGCGTCTCCTGTCGAATTATCCGCGATTGGAGCGCGCAGAAGTTGAAAAAATCTACAGGAATGCTATGCTGATGGTGCATCGGGATTCCCTTGCGGCTAATTCCAACCGCATATCCATGCGTCCGCAGATATATTATGCAATGTTCAAGAAGGATTATGCCCAAGCCCTTGAATTGCTCAAGACTTATGTGGACTACCCTTATAATGCCCATGCCAGGAGATTGCTGTTGAAGATGATGATAAAGAGCGCCGAGGAGGTGGGTGATATTGATGCGCTTCTGACTGCGTCGCGGAATTATAATGAAATTCTCGAGCAAACCATTGAAGAGCGCACACAAGAAAAATATAAGGAACTCCAGATCGTCTATGATGTGAACCAGATGAAGACCGAACATGCCAAGGAGGCAGTCAGGATGCAACGCACGATTATGGTAGTGGCGATTGTGGCTGCGGTAATCCTGCTGTTGTTCCTGGCCGTCACGTTCGGATTGTGGATGCATTCCCGAAAGCTGGCGCGGAACCTGGCTCATGCCAATGGAGCATTGATGGCTGAAAGCACAAATCTGCGTCAGGCGCAGGCCGACCTTGTCAAGGCTCGTGACGATGCCCGTCTTGCCAACCGTATCAAATCGGATTTCATAAAGAACATGAGCGGAGAGGTGGCGGTGCCGCTTCACACCATAAATGAATATACCAACTTGATTATAGACTGTTCGGAGGCCGGATTCAAACCGTATCTGAAACATTTCGCCGACCTTGTGCTGCTTAATTCGGAGTTGTTGACCTCAATTGTAAACGATGTGCTTAACCTGGCGGAGATTGACAGCGATTCTGTGTTGATAAGGATGAAGAAAGAATCGTTGCTTAAGCTATGTGAAACTGCGGTTGAGAGCGTTAAGCATCGTGTCAGCCCAGGTGTCCAGATGGAAATTGCGGAAGGTCTGAATGATGTGACTGTCTATACCGACCCGCGCAGATTGTTGCAGATTTTGTTGCAGTTGCTGTCGAATGCCGCCAAGTTTACAAAAGATGGCCGTATAGTTGTTTCGTTTGATACGGATAAGGAAAATGCTAATGCCGTTATATCTGTGACGGATACTGGAATCGGTGTGTCGGCGGATAATGCGGAGCGGATTTTTGAACGTTTCGTGAAACTTGACCGTTCGTCTCAAGGGGTGGGCATCGGATTGCCTATAGCAAGGCACTTGGCCGAACTGCTTGCGGGGACTGTTGTCCTTGACACCACTTACACCGACGGGGCGCGTTTCGTTGTCACTGTGCCGCTGGGATGATATCCTGAAGCGACATCTGAAATACGCGGGCATCTACGAAGGTGCCCGTTTTTCTTTGAATCCACTGGCGCAGGGTCGCGGTGTGGATGAACCCGACGCGGGTGAAAAGCTTTATGGAAGGCGCGTTGTCCGCGCTTACGGTGGCCGTGATTTGATGGAGGTTAAGGGTATTGCGCACGTAAGATACAATCTGCGAAAGGGCTTCAGTTGCGATGCCTTTCCTCCTTTGTGCAGAGCAAATCATTATGCCCACGGATACCCGGCTGTTGCGGGTGTCTATGTCGTAAAGGTCAATGCTGCCAACTGCTTCGCCATCAGTGGTTATCATAAGCCGTAGCTGACCGCAGTGAAGCGGGTCGGCATCATAGTTGTTGACATATTCCCAAAGTTGGTGCCGTGAATATGGCGCTGATGAAATTCCGCACCCGAGCAATTCCGGGTCGTTTTCCCAAAGATACAGGCGGTCTATGTCGGATGGTTCGATGGCACGCAGTGTTATGCCGGCTGAATGTCCCATGGCGGCGTTTATTTTATAATTGTGTCAGAAAAGAGGGTGCGGTTGAGGAGCGAGCGTCCGAGGGTAATCTCATCGGTGTATTCAATCTCGTTGCCCACCGATACCCCGCGGGCGAGCTGGGTGACTTTTATGTCATAGCGTTCGAGACGTTTGTAGATATAGTAATCGGTGGTATCTCCTTCCATGGTGGCACCGAGAGCCAGTATCACCTCGTTTATGTTGCCGGATGCCACTCGTTCAACCAATGAATCAATCTGCAATTTATCGGGTCCTATGCCGTCGATAGGGGAGATTACTCCGCCGAGCACATGATACAGCCCGCGGTATGACCCTGTGTTTTCGAAGATAAGAACATCTTTTACGTTTTCCACAACGCAAACTGTGGATTTGTCGCGCCTTCCGTCGGCGCATATGGGGCATGTTTCTGTCTCGGATATGTTATGGCACACCTTGCAATATCTTATCCCCTTGCGCATGTTTATAATGGCTTCCCCGAGTGATACGGAGGTTGCTACATCTTCGCGCAGCAGGTGCAGGGCAAGGCGTAGCGCGGTTTTCCGTCCTATGCCCGGGAGCCTGGAGATTTCACTGACCGCTCCCTCCAACAATCTTGATTCAAATTCTTGTGTCATTGTGTATATTCTTAATGCAAAGGTAGTGATTGTTCAACAATAATTTCCTACCTTTGCAGCCGAAAAACTGGGTTTATTTAGCTTGGAGCGTGCCATGGTGGCGATGGCTCCGGCATTATACTCATTAATTCGTAAGATGGAAATAATAAGGAAAGTAGACGAGCTGCGACACCGTGTTGCCGGCGCAAAATCCGAGGGTAAATCGGTGGGTCTTGTGCCGACCATGGGAGCATTGCACGCAGGTCACATTTCACTTGTTGACCGTGCCCGGAATGAGAACGATATGGTGGTGGTCAGCGTGTTCGTCAATCCCACGCAGTTCAATAACGCGGAGGACCTGGCTACATATCCCCGTACAGAGGAGGCCGATTGCGCAAAGCTTGAGGCCGCAGGAGTGGATGTGGCTTTCATCCCTTCGGTGGATGAGGTCTATCCAGAACCTGATACACGCCAGTTTGACCTCGGAGAGGTGGCGGCCGTTATGGAGGGGGCCATGCGCCCCGGCCATTTCAATGGCGTCGCACAGATTGTAAGCAAGCTTTTTTCCATAGTGGAGCCTACCCGTGCATATTTCGGTGAGAAAGATTTCCAGCAGATTGCCGTGATAAGGCGCATGGTGGAACTTGAAGGGTTCAATCTGGAAATTGTTGATTGCCCGATCTGCCGCGAGGATGACGGACTGGCAATGAGCAGCCGTAACACCCGTCTTACTGCCGGGCAGCGCGAGGTCGCACCCGTAATCCACCGTACTCTTGCGGCCAGTGTGGACTGGGCAAAGACCCACACGCTGGAGCAGACGAAACGGTTTGTGATTGATGAAATCAATTCATTTCCACACATGGAAGTGGAATATTATGAGATTGTAGACCCTTTGACGATGCAGTCGCTTGACAACTGGGAGGATGCCGTTAACGGACACCCTGTGGGTTGCGTCACTGCCTATTGCGGCAAAGTGCGTCTCATTGATAATATAAGGTATTGACAACTAATTACAGATAATTCCACCGGCCATGATGCAGGTTGAAGTGTTAAAATCGAAGATTCACCGCGTGACCGTAACGGAGGCGCGTCTTGACTATATCGGGAGCATAACCATTGACCAGGAACTTATGGATGCCGCCAACATCCTTCCCGGGGAGCATGTGTATATAGTCGATAACAACAATGGCGAGCGGTTCGAGACTTATGCCATTCCCGGCGAGCGCAAGTCGGGGGTTATTTGTCTTAACGGTGCCGCCGCCCGCAAGGTGCTTCCAGGCGATGTTATCATCATAATGGCTTACGGAAGGATGCCTTTCGATGAAGCCCGTAGTTTTAAACCGAGCGTCATTTTTCCTGACACGGCAACCAACCGTTTGGTTGATTGAACCGTTACAGATTCAAGAATGATGTAAATTATAATCCAACAATCCTTTTACCCCACAGCATAGAAGCATGTTTGAAAACCTAAGTGAGAAACTCGAGCGGAGTTTCAAGATACTCAAAGGCCAAGGGAAAATCACAGAGATAAATGTTGCCGAAACCCTTAAGGATGTTCGTCGCGCCCTGTTGGACGCCGATGTCAATTATAAGGTTGCAAAGACTTTCACCGATACGGTTAAAACCAAGGCTCTCGGGCAGAACGTAATCAATGCCATCAAGCCGCAGGAGCTGATGGTGAAGATTGTGCATGATGAGCTGGCGCAACTGATGGGGGGTGACACCGCGCAGGTTAATCTTTCCGGCAACCCGACGGTGATTCTCATGTCGGGGTTGCAGGGTTCTGGTAAGACCACATTCTCCGGCAAGATTGCTAAGAAACTGAAAAGCGAAAAGGGGAAACGTCCTTTGCTGGTGGCCTGCGACGTTTATCGTCCTGCCGCTATCGAGCAGCTTAAAGTTCTTGCCGAGCAGATTGACGTGCCTGTATACACTGAAGAGGGTAGCAAGAATCCTGTAGAGATTGCCAGGAATGCCATCGAACATGCCAAGCGCAATCATCTCGACCTCGTGATTGTCGACACAGCCGGTCGTTTGGCTGTCGATGAGCAGATGATGGATGAAATAGAGGCAATCAAGAAAGCTATCAAGCCGCAGGAAACGCTGTTTGTTGTCGATTCGATGACAGGACAGGATGCGGTCAACACGGCGAAGGAATTCAACGACCGTTTGGATTTCGATGGCGTGGTGCTTACGAAGCTCGATGGTGACACCCGTGGCGGTGCAGCCCTTTCGATACGCACTGTTGTAACGAAACCCATCAAGTTTGTGGGTACCGGGGAAAAACTGGATGCAATCGACCTGTTCCATCCGTCGCGTATGGCCGACCGAATCCTCGGCATGGGCGACATTGTGTCGCTCGTTGAGAAAGCACAGCAACAGTTCGACGAGAAGAAAGCCAGGGAACTGCAACGGAAGATTGCCAAAAATGAATTCAATTTCAACGATTTCCTCGGGCAGATTCATCAAATCAAGAAGATGGGAAATCTTAAGGATCTGGCAGCAATGATTCCCGGTGTGGGGAAAGCGTTGAAAGATGTTGAGATAGATGACAATGCCTTCAAGGGTATTGAAGCCATCATAAGCTCCATGACGGAGAAAGAGCGTGTGAATCCATCTATAATAAACGGTTCCCGCCGTCGCCGCATAGCAGCCGGTTCGGGAACGTCGCTTCAGGAGGTGAACCGCTTGCTGACGCAGTTTGAACAGACCCGCAAGGTGATGAAGGCTGCAACTTCAATGAAGAATCCTATGCAGATGATGCGTCAGATGCGTCGTCGCTAAGGAGGCTTCGGTGGTTTGAATTCAATCGCACTATAACATAACATAAAACCATCCTCATTATGCAACTCATCGACGGAAAGAAGGTTGCGGCTGAAATCAAACAGGAAATCGCCGCCGAAGTTGAAAAAATCATGGCTGCCGGAGGCCGCAGACCGCATCTCGCCGCAATCCTTGTGGGTCACGACGGCGGCAGCGAGACTTATGTGGCCAGCAAGGTTAAGGCTTGTGCCGAGTGCGGATTCACGTCAACGCTTATCCGCTTTGAGGATGATGTCACCGAAGAAACATTGCTTGCCGAAATAGGAAAGCTTAATGATAATCCTGATGTGGACGGCTTCATTGTGCAACTCCCTTTGCCAGGACACATTTCAGAGCAACGGCTTATCGAGGCGATTGACTACCGCAAGGATGTGGATGGTTTCCATCCCATCAATGTAGGTCGCCAGTCAATCGGGCTGCCATGTTTCCGCAGTGCCACTCCGGCCGGAATAATGACGCTTATGGAGCGTTATGGAATTCCCACATCGGGTGCGCATTGTGTTGTTCTCGGGCGTAGCAACATTGTTGGTAAGCCCATAGCAGCACTGATGATGCAGAAAGCGGCCCCGGGTAATGCCACAGTGACTGTGTGCCATCGTGACACAAGGAATATCAAGGAAATCTGCCGTGAGGCTGACATCATAATAGCTGCCATGGGACGTCCGGAGTCTGTGACATCCGATATGGTTAAGGAGGGTGCAACGGTGATTGATGTCGGGACTACCCGTGTGCCTGATGCATCGCGCAAAAGCGGATTCCGTTTGTGCGGAGATGTTAAATTCGATGAGGTGGCGCCTAAATGCGCTTATATAACACCTGTTCCAGGAGGCGTGGGGCCGATGACAATTGTTTCATTGATGCTCAACACCTTGCTTGCGGCAAAGCATGAAATCTATAAGTGACGTTGACTGACATCCAACGTTTTCAGCGTTAACGTTAAACGACCCAGAGCGATGTCCGAGGCTATCCTGGCAATAGTTATGAAGCTTACATTGGCAATGGCTGCCGATTCAGAAGCGACATTGCTTTTCGCAGGTGATGCCATGATGCATCAGGCACAGATTGACGCTGCATACCGTTCACCGGGAACGTATGATTATTCTGCTTGTTTCGATAAGGTGAGGCCTCTTATCGGCAATGCAGACTATGCTGTGGTGAATCTTGAAACGCCGTTGGGAAAATCAGGCTTTACGGGTTATCCGTGTTTTAATGCCCCTGTTTCATATGCCTGTGCGTTGAGGGATGCCGGATTCGACCTTTTCCTAACGGCCAACAACCATACCCTCGACTGCCGCGATAAAGGGCTGAAGCATACCATATCCGCTTTGGACAGTCTTGGTGTGCATCATGTCGGGACTTATGTGAATGCAGGGGAACGCGAGCGTTCCATCCCGTTTATCAAGGAGATAAAGGGTTTTAAAATCGGATTTCTGAATTACACCTATGGCACCAATGGCATTTCTGTGAAAGGTGATGTTGTGGTGGACTATATTGACCGTGAGCGCATGGCCGCAGATGTCAGGGCCACACGTGAGAATGGGGCCGAATTGATTGTGGTGGCGATGCACTGGGGTGATGAATATGTGTTATTGCCTGTAGGGTCGCAACGGAAGTTGGCTGATTATCTGGTGTCGTTAGGGGTTGATATGATTATTGGCGGGCATCCTCATGTCGTTCAGCCATTTGAGATGCGGCAGAATCCCCTTACAGGGCGTAATGTGCTGGTTACCTATTCCCTGGGTAATTTCATTTCAAACATGAAAACACGCGATACACGTGGGGGTGCCTTAGTCGAGGTTACATTGTCGCGCGACAGCGTGGGTGCTGCCATTGTGAGTGATGCACGCTATCACCATGTGTTCACTGTTCCTCCTTCGGCATCCAATCGGAATTTTGTGGTCTATCCTTTGGATAGTGTTCCTGCGCAATGGCAACAGGCTGCCCGTGCATTTGCGGGTGCACTGAAAAAATTATGAGAATCTTTTTTTTACAGGCATGGCATTGAGCGATGCTCTTGATCCGGCTGCGCTGCATCAGGCAGAGTAGCCGATGGAGCGTTGCACCCGTTCGGTGTCGTGGCGCACATACATTTTAATCATAGAGTAAATCACTTCCTGTATGGGGGTCAGGGAGGTGTCGCCGGTTGATTTCGCTCCAAGAATAAACTCTGCCGCCAAAGCTGATGTCACGGCGAGACGTTCTTCGACAGGAAGAGAGTTTATGGTGTTGATGACACGAGGTGAAATGACAAATGTTGTTTCCATGGTATGATTGGTTTTAGGTGGAAGAGAATCTACCGCAAATTTAAACCAAGCATGGGCAACATAATGGCATCGATGTGTTATTGATTCATAACCATGCGTTGGCGCGCTCCCTTATTGCAGCAGATTCGCCGAGAAGGCGTATGAATTCCTGCATTGAACGTTTGTGGTAGGAGTCCTTGAGTGTGTGTACGCATCCGGCCATCTCATTGTCAGGTATGTCAATCGGGATTGCCTTCACGCCAGTCTCGTTGTGGATGGATGCTTCGGCCAGGATTGTTGCAAGTTTGCCATGGCGTATGAGTTTCAGTAATATGTTCACTTCGTTAAGCTCAATGCGTATTTTTAGCTCGCAGGGATATTTGAGGAGAAGTTGGTCCAGGGCATTGCGTGCCTGTAGCCCTTTCACCGGGAGTGCAAGGTCGTAACGGGAGAGTTCCTGGAGTGTAACTTTTTCCAATGAGGCCAGAGAATGGCCTTCCCCGACTATGACGGCTAAATGATTTTGGAACAGTATGTGCGATGCCACGTCGGGAATGGGCAGGGAGGGCTTGAAAGCGAGCGCAAAGTCGACTTCACGTGTCCTTAGCATTTCCATCAGCTCATCCATAGGGCGGTAAAATATGTTGAGCTTGACTTTTGGATAAAGTTTCATGAATTCTACCAAAGTCTCGGTGAGCATGGGGCTGAAAGAGTAGGTCACACCTATGTTGAGAGTGCCTGCGAGGCATGATTTCAGGTCGTTGAGGCGAGTGGCGCACAGTGTTGCATCCTGTAAGGTACGCCGTGCATACGGCAACAGTTCTTCGCCGGCTTCGGTGAGTTGTACGGAGTGGCTTGTACGTATCAGCAACTGGCTGTCGAGATATTGCTCAAGCTGTTTTATCTGTTGTGACAAAGTGCTTTGGGTTACGCAGCAGATTCTGGCCGCTTCGGAGAAGCTAAGTGTCTCGGCTGTTTTTACGAAATATTTGAGTTGGCGGAGTTCCATGTGGAGTGGTGTGTTGAAGTGATTAGGATGGGTTAGCCAGGTGTACCGGTGTTATGGCGTGTTGCCTGGAAGGAGATGTCCTTCATCAGGAACATTGGTAGGGTGGCGCCGACGGCCATTCCGAGCAATATGAAGAAACATGTCATACCGTTGGTGGCAAACAGATGGAAATAATGGTTGAAACCAGATTCGCCGTCTTGATACAGGCACATTACCATGGCTCCGAAGGTGCGGTAGGCATATATCCCGGGAATCATCGGTAGCAATGACGGGTAGAGATAGGTTTCCGCCGGGATTTTCGTTTTCGGAGAGATTATCACGGCAAGCGTGCCGATGAGAGCCGCCGCAATAGTGGAGGCTGTAACAATGTGCAATTGCAGGAATCCCGTCTGCATTAGCAGGAACCTCAATGAATGCCCGGTCGCTGCGATGAGCGCACACACAGGAATTGCGCGGCGAGGAGGATTGCTTATTGCGGAAAACCCGATTGCCGCTATTGCCGAGAATAATGCGTCTTGCAGGAATTGTATTAGCATCGGAGTGTATTTTATGGCTCGAACTGTCAGAACATGCCGGTTCGCATCAGCATCATTCCTGCGCATAATCCTGCCGACAGGCAGCATGTGAGGATTGTTGCATCGAAGAATCGGCTTATGGCGCAGATGTAGTGCCCGTCGAGCATGTCGCAGAATGAATTTATGAACACGATTCCCGGCACAAGATAGAGCACGCTCGTGCCTATGGCAATTCCGGGGGTGGTTCCCAGGTTAAAAAGGCTGTCGGCGGAAGCCAGCACTGCCGATACGAACGAACATGCCACCACGGTGAGGCGTATGTCGATTTTCCGTTTTGTCATCACTTGCTTGAGGTAGAATCCAGCGAAAGTGGCTATGAATACCGTCAACATGGCTATTGCATCACCACCGAAGAGGCGGCAGAAGGCTGCATTGGCCAGGGATGCCAGGGTGAGTACGGCATCGGGGTTGGCCGGAGGGGTATCGGCAATCTTTTGGAAATAGTCCCTGGCGTCGTCGAGCGATTTATCGCCGTCGGCGATTTCCCAACTCAAGCGACTGAGACGGGTAATGATTTCGTAGCTCACGGGATGCGGGCGTATGGTGGTGACGGAAGTGAACGTATCGCCGCAAGCCGGATCTGTGACCATGAGGTGGATATGTCTCGGCATGATGGCTATGTCGGTTTTCATACCCATTTTGACCGCTATACGCGACACATTCTTCTCGAGGCGTATGCACGTTGCTCCGCAACTGAACAGGAGTGAGGCATATTCGGAAAGGAAGCTGCACACGCACTTTGCATCTTGCTCATATGTCGTCGAAATCGTCGCTGTCATCGTTGTCTCGTATGATTCTGTCGCCCGGGAGATAGAATTGTTCCCATTCCTGTCCCATGGACAATGGGTTCTTTGCGCGGTGGTGATGGTCTCGCATCCGGTCGATGCACTTGGCGGTGAAGATTACGACAAATATAGCCGCTATTGAGTACCATGCCAAAAGTTGTAGTGTCATATCGGTATACGTTTTTTTTGTTTTCGGCAAAGTAACAATCTGTTTGCCGGACACAGACCAATTGGCATGTGAAAAATTCGATAATGGCTATCGCGTTTTTTCAGTTGAACTGGGGATTTAGGGGATGGTAGAGCCAGTTGCGGTAGGGGGTGCCCATGGTTCGCACTATGTGGTACCAAAATGAATCGCCGTCTTCACGCAGTATCTCGCTGTTGGCCGGGCGTGGCGCCACAGCCCATACGTGGGTTCTGATTTCCTCCTCGAGTTGTCCGGGGTCCCAACCGCTGTAGCCTACGAAGAATCTTATCAGTCCTTCGGTGGGAAGCCCCATGTTGACATATGCCTTTACGCTGTCGAAGTCACCTCCGATGAAAAGGTCGTCGGATAGCTTGCGCGAATTAGGGAGTTCATTGCCGAGGGAATGCAGATAAAAGAGACGGTCACATGCCACCGGGCCGCCGCAGTAAATCGGAGTGTCGACATCATCGTTTATTCCGTCGATTGCCTCTCCGAGGGTGTAGCCTGTGGGTTTGTTAAGAACAAGTCCCATTGCCGACTTCCGCCGGGCGTATTCCACAAGGGTTATCACCGCGTGGTTGAAATGGTCTTCCCGTAGGAACGGTTCCGCCACCAACAATACGCCGGGTTGCGGATGTGACGTGGGCAGATTGATTTTGAACAATGTGGAGTCCAGGTTGGGCATATCCTTTTTTCCCATAATATAAGATGCATTTGTCGCATCCTAATCGGTGGAGACATGCTGGAACGGCATGTCTCCCCGATGGGTTATGCGGGCACTCCATTGAGTGCTGTTATTGATTGACCGGTAGTAGGAGAGAGGGTAGATGAGGAGTTGCGCGCGTTCCGGCACCCTCTTAATCTTCAATCAGGAAACGGTCGGCATCCATTGCGGCACGGCATCCGGCTGCTGCTGCATTTACGGCCTGTTGATAGGAGGGGTCGCATACGTCGCCTGCAGCGAACACCCCTGGCACACTGGTGCGGGTGGACGGAGATTCCACCTTGATATAGCCGTTGCCGTCCATATCGAGTTTACCTTGGAAAAGCGTGGTGTTGGGTGTATGGCCTATCGCAAGGAAAAAACCGTCGATAGGGAGGTCGAAGGATCTTTCTTCTGCTTCACCTTTTCGTTCTATCAGCCTGGCGCCTTCAACCACCTCTTCGCCGTAAAGCCCGGCTGTGTTACAATTGAACAGCACTTTGATGTTCGGGGTGTTGAACACACGTTCCTGCATCACTTTCGAAGCGCGGAGTGCCGGTTTGCGGACGATTAGATAGACCTGTTTTGCCAATGACGCAAGGTATACGGCTTCTTCACATGCGGTGTCGCCGCCACCTACCACCGCCACGGTGCGGTTACGGTAGAAGAAGCCGTCGCATGTAGCACATGCCGATACTCCCATACCCATGTACTTTTGTTCGTCGGGTAACCCGAGGTAGCGTGCGGAAGCTCCTGTAGCGATAATCACTGTCTTGGCCACGATTATGTCGCCGTTGTCGAGAGTCAGGCGGAAAGGACGTGATGAGAAATCCACCGAAGTAACCACGCCAAGGCGGATATCTGTGCCGAAGCGTTGGGCCTGCAATCGGAATTCTTCCATCATTTCAGGGCCGCTTATGCCTTGTGGGTATCCGGGGAAGTTTTCCACTTCGGTTGTGGTGGTGAGCTGGCCGCCCGGTTGCATTCCTTCTATAAGCAGAGGGGCGAGGTTTGCGCGTGATGCATAGATTGCTGCGGTGTATCCTGCGGGGCCTCCGCCTATGATAGCGCAGCGGGTGATTATTTCTGCCATATATGTATTTGTATTATTGTTGTCTTATTTGTAAAAAAGAGGTTGGTTTTTATCGTAGGTCGACAATTTCTACACCGGGAAAACGTGCAAGGTTGAATTGGAAAAGTTTGCCGGTGGTTTTGCCTCCTTTCTTAATGCCGGTGATTTTTATCGTGGTCACCGATCTGTCGGTTGATGTTATGATGATTTCCTTTGGAAGATGAGTAGTGGAGTTGAACACCGCCACGATTTTGGCATACTCGCTTTTACCTTTCGGAATCAGTTCGATTTTGTCATACCCTGCATCGGATTTCAGCCGGCGCGGGGTGAATTGGTTTTGCATGGTCGACAGGATAGCGAACGGGTTGATTTGCTGCAATTCTTCAGGTGTCGGTTCAGATACGTTCACTTCTTTTGCAGATGGAGAATAGGCCCATTGTGTCTTTCCATCAAACCATGTGGATAGCTCCGGGGTGGTCAGTGTGAATTTATCGCCTGAAATCAATATTTCACCCGATGAAGCCCTGCCCCCCATCGACACGGAGAACGAAGCTTCAACCGACGGGGTATTTTTCATTGTGGCAACGGCTTTGCGAAGCACTTCGGCCGCCGATGGGGTGGCGGAGGTTTTGGCAAGGCATACTGTTGTTGTCAGTATGGTCAAGATGATGAGAAGTCTTGTGTATAGTTTCATTATCATGGATAACAAAAATCTGGAGAGCCGGGTTTATGTGGTAACTTATGTTTCACGGTGTTGTTTATTCGAGCGAACGTATAATCGAGCCGAGTTGCATCTGGTCAATGAGAACTTGCCGGGGTTTCCCTCCTTGCGACGGCCCGACTATGCCGGCTGCTTCGAGCTGGTCCATAATTTTGCCAGCACGGTTGTAGCCGATGGAATACCGGCGTTGAAGTGATGATGTGGATGCCACGCCGGTGTTCACTATTATTTCTGCCGCTTCTTCGAAGAGGGTGTCTCTGTCGGTCAGCGAGCCGGCTGCTGTCGCATCGGACTCGATAATCGGTTCCGGGAGATAGTAGGCGTGTTCGTAGCCCACTTGGTTGTCGATATGGTCGCATATGGCCTGCACCTCCGGGGTATCGATGAATGCGCATTGCACACGGTCGAGCGTGCCGTTATGGGAGAAAAGCATGTCACCCCTGCCGATCAGCTGGTTTGCACCAGTGCGGTCGAGGATGGTTTTAGAATCGACCATCTGTGACACCCTGAAAGCGATGCGTCCCGGGAAATTCGCTTTTATGATGCCGGTAATCACGTTGGTTGACGGGCGTTGGGTGGCTATAATCATGTGCATACCCACGGCACGCGCTTTTTGTGCGATGCGTGCTATCGGCTTTTCCACCTCTTTCCCGGCGGTCATTATGAGGTCGGCGAACTCATCGACAATCATCACGATGTAGGGGAGATAGCGGTGTCCCTTTTCGGGGTTCAGGCGTTTTTCCACGAATCGTTCATTGTACTCCGTTATGGAACGGACGTTGGCATCGCGTAGCAGCATGTAGCGTTGGTCCATCTCCACGCAAAGCGAGTTAAGGGTGGCGAGCACCTTATCCATGGATGTGACCACGGCTTCCTCTTCTTCGGGCAGTTTTGCGAGATAATGGCGCTCGAGAACACTATAGAGGCTGAATTCGACCATCTTGGGGTCGATGAGGACAAATTTGAGTTCGGCGGGATGTTTCTTGTATAGGAGTGATGCGATTATGGTGTTAAGTCCCACTGATTTACCCATACCTGTTGCTCCGGCCACAAGCAGGTGAGGCATTTTGCAGAGGTCGGCAATATAGACCTCGTTGGAGATGGTGGCTCCCATGGCCATTGGGAGCTGGTAGCGGCATTCCTGGAATTTTTTTGAACCGAGAATGGAGCGGATTGATACTGTCTGCGGGTCTTTGTTCGGGACTTCTATACCGATGGTGCCTTTACCGGGAATCGGTGCTATAATACGGATTCCAAGGGCGGCAAGGCTCATTGCAATGTCATCTTCAAGGCGTTTTATCTTGGCGATTCTGACACCTTCGGCCGGAATGATTTCATAGAGTGTTACAGTGGGGCCTACTGTGGCCTGAATGTGGCTTATGGCGATTCCGTAATCGTTTAGTGTCTTTGTGATGCGCTCTTTGTTTTCCTCTTGTTCCTCCCGGTCGACGCTGGTGGCTTTTGCCGGGACATCGCGCAACAGGTCAAGTCCCGGCAATTGGTAACGTGACAATTCGGCGGTAGGGTCGTAGACCGATGTTGTTTCTTCCTTGGCTTTTTCAATTGTGTTGGTCACCACGTCAAGTCCCGGCAGGGATAGCGGTGATGACATTGTGGGGTTCGTCTGTTCTGCGGTGGTTTCTTCAGGAGTGTCAGCTCGAGTGATATCTGTTGAGGGTTCGTCGTTCCAGTCTCTAAAATCGTTCTTCGGGTATAGCTCCAGGGTATCTTCTGCTGTTGCATCCGCTTGGTTTTGATGGCCGATGGCGTAAATGTCAGTATTGTCCTCCGGCACATCGTCAAAACCCAATGAAACCTTTTCAGTGCGTGCCGTATCGTTGCTGACGGCGGTCATTGGTGTTTCGGCTTCCGATTCCCTATCGGCATTCTCCATTGCCTGGCGAACACGTTCGCGGTCTTCTTCCATTTTCATGCGAATCTGTTCCGCTTTTGCCCGTCGGGCGTTGCGCATGGCAATGTATCGGTTATAGATGGAAAGGAGGTCGTTTATATATACATAGAAAACGGCTATCACCAGCAGGAGTGCAATTAGTGCCGCACCAATCCAATCGAAATAACCCACTAAGGCCATGTTTATATAATGGCCGTGGTAGCCGCCCATGTTGAAATCAGACCCAAGCCAAAGGCTGATAAGGCCGAGAACTGTCGACACCATAGTGGCAACCAGCAGAGTCTTGAAGGTCAGAGACCAGAATCCTGCTTTTCGGAATCCCATCAATGAAAGCCCCAACAGGCACAGATATACTATCAGTGCCACTGAACCGAGTCCAAGCCCCTCCACAATAATCGATTGTGCCAATCTTGCACCGACCGGGCCTGCTGCGTTCTGAACCATGGAGCGATTCTGTGCCATCTCGCTGACCGACATGGAACTTACCACGCTTTGGTCTTCGGCTCCAGTTCGGAGAAAAGAGATGGCGGCCACGGAAACGTAGACAGCCAGAAAAACCAGTCCTACACCGACTACGGCATGAAACCTTTTGTCGCATAAGAATTTCACTATACCGGAATCTTTCCAAGTGCTTTTGGTTTTGGATGCCTGTGTTGTGGTTTTACGTTTGCGCCGAGTAGAGTTCTTGGGCATCGCCGCATTGCGTTCATCGGTGGGGCGGGGATGACGTTCTTTCGGGGATGCATTCATGTCGGTTATGAGGTCAGGGTCGTAATCAAGTCCGTTTGGAGAGTAATTATATTCGTTCATTGGGTATGTTCAAGTCAAAATCTTTAGCGAGTTTGGAAACTCTAAGGCAAAATTACGGAAAAAATCCATGGTTATGGCTACATAAGTGTGAATTTTGACGCCGCAGCAATCTGTGGACGCTATTTTTATTTAAGGCGGTTTTTGAAGTTAGGTGGAAAGTTGTTAATTTTGCATGTCATTTGCAGGGGTATCCCGACATTCCCGTGCAATCCTTAAAATTGATATAATCATTTAATAACAAGAAGATACATAAAATTTATGGCAACCACAGCTGATTTCAAAAACGGCATGTGCCTCGACATTGACGGCAACTATTTCTTTATCGTGGAGTTTCTCCACGTAAAGCCAGGCAAAGGACCGGCTTTCGTCCGTACCAAACTGCGTAACGTAAAGACTGGCCGTATCCTTGATAAAACATGGAACTCGGGTGTCAAAGTTAATGAAGTGCGCATCGAACGTCGTCCTTATCAATATCTTTACCAAGATGATATGGGCTACAACTTCATGCATACCGAAACTTTCGAGCAGATTGCTCTTCCCGGCGAAAGCATCGAGGGTGTGCAGTTTCTGAAAGAGGGAGACATTGTTGAGGCCATGGTTCACGCGGCATCCGAAACCATTCTCACTTGCGAGCTTCCCGCAAATGTGGTGCTTGAAATCACCTATACCGAACCCGGCATCAAGGGGGACACCGCCACCAACACTCTGAAGCCTGCAACGGTTGAGACTGGTGCCGAAATCCGTGTGCCCCTCTTCTGCAACATCGGCGACAAAGTGCGTGTCGACACCCGCAACGGCAGTTATCTGGAGCGTGTGAAGGCATAAGCAAGTTAAAAACATGCGAACCCAAACAGGCGGGCGGCCACCGGGGAATTCCCCGG
>WSMN01000037.1 GCA_013316535.1 Muribaculaceae bacterium
CGGTGGCTGAAGCCACTGTTGTGCGCACGGGCATCCCTGTGGTGGGGTCGATGGTGTGGCCGACGCGTCCGTAGAGCGCCGTCTCATGGTAGTTGCGGTAGTTGCCGGAAGTGGCCACGCCTCCTCGGGGCGGTGAGATTATTCTTAACGGTGTGTGCGCGGTTGCGGATGTGCCCACGGGGGCATCTATCTGTATGCGCCAATCCTTTCCTTGCGGATTGTGGCCGGATATGGTTATTTCCCCGCCTATTTCCACCATATGGTTGTCGGCGGAGTTGCGTTTCAGCATTGAGGAAACCATGTCGCAGGCGAAGCCTTTTGTCACTGAACTGAAGTTGAATGTTGTGGCCGGATGTTTCTTTGTGATGTGGCCGTTGAGGATGCGGCAGTCGGCTATGCCCACGAGCATGAGGGCGCTGTCGATGGCCTCCCGGTCTATTCGGAATGAGGAGCCGTTGTCCTGCTCTATTTGCTGACGGGCTTTTCGGTCGTAGCCGAAGCCCCACAGGTTGACAAGCGGAGAAACTGTGGGGTCGAATCTCCCGCCGCTTATGGCGCTGACGTGTTGCGAGATGCTGAATATGGTGTCAATGAGGCTGTCGGTGCTGTCGGTTTCGTTGCGGTTGATGCGTGAAATCCGGGATGAGGGCGTGAACGGTGACAGGGATTGCTCCACGGAGAGCATTGTGTGCAGAATGGAGTCTTCGAGGTTGGTGCCGGACAGATAGGCTATGCGGTAGGTGGTATGCCATATCGCCCCTTCGGCTATACGCCATTCGGGGGCGCGGTTGCATGACAATGCAAGGAGCGCGGTTGCGGCTACTGATGCCATCGCGGCTATTGTGGACGGGAAAAGCTTCTTCATGTTGCAGTTATTTTGCGCTGTGGGTAGGGCAAAGTTAACTAAAAATCGCTTTTTTTCCGTATCTTTGCGACCTCAATATTCGATATGCATGCGTCGGAGAAGCCGTTTGGGCTTCAGCGTCAAAACAAATAGAAACGTAGGTTCAGGAAATGAGAAAATGGCGAGTGGAGGATAGCGCCGAGCTATATAACATAAACGGCTGGGGCCGTCAGTATTTTTCCGTCAATGAAAAGGGGAATGTTACGGTCACGCCGCGTGAAGGGCTTGCGCCGGTGGATTTGCGTGAAGTGCTTGATGTACTGCAGGTGAAGGATATAACCGCACCTGTGTTGTTGCGTTTCCCTGATATACTCGACAACCGGGTGGAGAAAATCTCGAATTGCTTCAGCCAGGCTTCGGAGCAGTATGGCTACAAGGGGAAGAGTTTCATGGTTTATCCTATCAAGGTGAACCAGATGCGCCCGGTAGTGGAGGAAATCGTCAGCCATGGCAAGAAGTTCAACATCGGTCTTGAGGCCGGTTCCAAGCCGGAGCTGCACGCCGTCCTTGCAACCAACATCGACCAGAATGCCTTGATTGTGTGCAACGGGTATAAGGATGAAAACTATGTTGAACTGGCGTTGCTTGCCCATAAGATGGGGCGCAACATTATCCTTGTTGTTGAAAAGTTCAATGAGCTGCGACTTATATACAATGTTGCAAAACGTCTCGGCATTACCCCTGCCATCGGCATACGTATCAAGCTGGCAAATTCCGGTTCGGGGAAATGGGAGGAGTCAGGTGGCGACAGTTCCAAATTCGGGCTGAACTCGTCGGAGCTTCTTGAGGCCTTGGATTACCTTTGCAAACATGGCATGCAATCGTGGCTCAAGCTTATTCATTTCCATATAGGGAGCCAGATCACTAAGATACGCCGCATAAAGAATGCGCTCCGCGAGGCCATGCAGTTTTATGTGCAGTTGTCGAAAATGGGCTTTGGCATAGATTATGTCGATATAGGCGGAGGGCTTGGCGTGGACTACGACGGCACACGTTCGAGCGCGAGCGGCAGCTCCATGAACTATTCCATACAGGAGTATGCCAACGATGCCATCTACTCGCTTGTGGATGTTTGTGAGAAAAACGGTCTGCCGCAGCCCAACATCGTCACCGAGAGCGGTCGTTCGCTCACGGCTCATCATTCGGTTCTCATCACCGAGGTGCTTGAAACAACATCGCTTCCCACCTGGAAGGACAATGAGGAGCTGACCGGCGATGAGCATGAGTTGGTTAAGGAGCTGTATGACATCTGGGATAAACTCGACCAGCAGCGCATCTTCGAGAGCTGGCACGATGCATTGCAGATTCGCGAAGAGGTGCTCGACATGTACTCGCTCGGTATCCTCGATTTGCGTAACCGTGCTCTCGCCGAGAAACTGTTCTGGGAAATAGCCCGTGAGGTGGGCACTCTTGCCGGGCAGATGAAGCATCCGCCGGAGGAGCTGCGCAAGGTGTCAAAAATGCTCCCCGATAAATATTTCTGCAATTTCTCGCTGTTCCAGTCGCTTCCCGATTCCTGGGCCATCGACCAGGTGTTCCCGGTTATCCCCATCTCGCGGCTTGACGAGAAGCCCACGCGACTGGCCACGCTGCAAGACATGACATGCGATTCCGACGGCAAGATTTCGGAATTTATCTCGCAGCAGGGCACCGCTTCGTCATTGCCGGTGCACCCGCTGAAACCCGGCGAACCTTATTATATAGGAGTGTTTCTTGTAGGAGCTTACCAGGAGATATTGGGTGACATGCACAACCTGTTCGGCGACACTAATGCCGTGCACATCTCCTGCTATAAAGACCATTACGAGGTGGATCAGGTTATTGACGGTGAGACTGTGGCCGAGGTGCTGGACTACGTGCAGTATAATCCCAAGAAACTTGTGCGCAATGTGGAGACTTGGGTTACACGTGCCATGAAGGATGGGCGCATCACGCCTGAAGAGGGACGTGAGTTCCTTGGCAATTACCGCTCCGGCCTTTACGGCTACACGTATCTGGAAAAGAGCTGATTCCGCTGTGAGTATGGCCACACGACATTTCGTTACAATGGCTTACCTGGGGATGCGTTTCCATGGATGGCAGGTGCAGCCCAACGCCTCGTCGGTGCAGGAAACGGTGGAGAAAGCGTTTTCAACGCTTTTCCGTATGCCGCTCCAGGTGACCGGTGCCGGGCGCACCGATGCCGGGGTGAATGCCTCGATGATGGTGGCTCATGTCGACTTGCCTGTATGCATTGATGATGATGCAAGGCTGGTGCGCTCGCTGAACAGCATTCTCGGACGTGACATTGTGGTGCGAAGTGTGCACCCGGTTGGGCCTGATGCCCATGCCCGGTTCGACGCTACATCGAGGACATACCATTATTATGCTCATACCCATAAGAATCCGTTTACGGGCGGCCTCTCTTGGCTCGCTCCTGCCGGACTGGATTTCGATGCCATGAATGCGGCAGCCAAGGTGCTGACCGAGACATCTGATTTCACCTCCTTTTCAAAGTTGCACACCGATGTCAAGACCAACATATGCCGGGTGACGAGGGCATTGTGGCGGCGAGCTGAAGTGGGAGAGGATTTGCCTGGGGCTCCCGAATGGGTGTTTGAGATTACTGCCGACAGGTTTCTGCGCAATATGGTGCGGGCTGTTGTCGGAACATTGGTTGAGGTTGGCCGTGGACGGCTGTCGGTCGAGGGGTTCAGGGATGTGATAGCACGTCGCGACCGTTGTGCCGCCGGCACATCCATGCCCGGCGAACCGCTTTTCCTTCATCGGATCACCTATCCCTACGAGATATAACATTGTCCGACTTGCACGCGAGTTATCTCATAGATTAAATATAAACATAGTAGAGACGGCATGAATGCCGTCTCTACTGCGTTTGTGGCACTTGTATTCCTCAAAATCAGGCTGGTTGGACGCTTGGGATGATGGATTAGTTGTTAATCTGTTGTTTTGTCAATCTGCTGTGATTTTGCGATTTTTGTTGGCGATTTGCTTGCGGAGTTGGGGTGATGTGATTATCTTTGCCATCGGAACCTTGTTGCTGTAATAAACGAAACTAAGGCAATCGGTCGTTTGATGCCATTGTGGATTAAACGTTCGTTTGGCAAATACAATCATAAAATTTAGTCATAAATGAAACAACGTTACTTCACATTTCTGGGCAGCGCATGGCTGTTGCTTTTTGCTTCGGCTGCAACTATCCCTCCCTATTACAGTGAGTTAGGTGATAAGTTAGTCAAAGATATTGCCTCTGACTGGATTGTAATCAATGCCAACAAAGACAACACTACATGGGAATATGATTCCACGGATGACGATATCAGCAAGGTCACCGGTGCGTCCTGCGGTGTCAAATACAGATATGATTCTAAGAATGCAGCTGATGACTGGGTGGTGTCCCCGCCAATAGAGCTTTCGGAAGGGGTGGAGTATGTGGTTTCATACTGGTATAAGGCCTCAAAGGCGGATAAGGAGCGTATGAAGCTTATGGTCGCGGAGTCGCCTGATGCTTCCGCTCTTGCCGCCGGTCGGCAGATTGCCAGTTATGATCTTATGGCTGTAGCCGTTTGGACTAATGAAGAACTGACATTTGTGCCGGAGAAGTCAGGTTTGCTGTATTTCGGGTTCCACGCATGTTCCAATGCAAACCAATGGGGGATGTATTTGCGCGGCTTTTCAATCAAAGAAAACAAGGTTTATCCTGCAGCACCGTCCGGGCTCACGGTGACACCGGATGCGGGCAGGGCTTTGAGTGCTACACTTGCATGGGAACTCCCCACAACGGATGATAACGGCAACCCGTTGTCGGTTGGGATAATGTCGGTGAAGATTAGCCGTGATGGGGTTCCTGTTGCTGAACTTCCGGGTGATGCCACCTCATGGACTGATGCTTCGCTTCCAGGCCCGGGTGTATACATGTATGATGTGAGTGTGTGCATAGAAGGTGCGGAAAGTTTGCCGGCATCGGTGAAGTCATCCTGGATAGGGCCACTGTCGGCGCAATCACTCCCTTATGACGAAACATTCAGCTCCCCTGACTTCTACACCTCATTCTGGACTATCGTCGATGTCGACGGGGATGCCAGCGCCAATGTCAACACGTCCTATCCTCCATATTCCTATGCATGGGGATGGCAGTCAAACCTTATGGGCAACGCACACTGGGCGTCAATCCATTATCCGCGTAATGCATCCCCGGCGGATAATGATTGGCTGATATCCGCGCCCCTGTTGTTCAACTCCGCAGGTCGGTACAAAGTCTCATTCAAGGTGTCAGCATACAGAGGGACATTCACAGGCGACTGCACAATCGAGGTGTATGCGGGCATCGGCAACGCCCCGCGTTATATGACTATCCCGTGCGGCGACCCTGTGACTTCGGTATCCAGGACTGGTATGAATCCGAATACCGACGGGCAGGAGTGTGTTTTTGAGTTTGACGTTCCTGTTGCGGGAACCTATTATGTGGGGCTGAAGATGGCCAAGACAAAATCATCTTCCGGGGAATGCTCAATCCATCTGGGGGCTTTCCATTGCGAACAGCTTTCGGAGGGTGCCGAGAACCCGATGGCGGTTGTCGTCACATCTGAAGACAACCCGTTTTGGACGCCTGTTGATGCCGTGCCGGCCAATCTGTTGCCAGGATATTATCACTTGACTGCTGAAGCAGTTGTCGGCGATATCCCTGATGCGGTGCTGGACAAGGCTTTCTCGGATGAGTTCATTGTGGCGAAGATTGTGGAGCAGACCAATGTGACGTTCTTTGCGGAAGGCGGGTCGTTCAACAGTTTTGTGCTTGTGAAGGCCGACCACACCCCGGATGTGGCCACCGGCTGTGTATATAATATAGTTGACGGTTTCTTAGGTGTGAAATTTACGGCTCCGGCTTTTAATGCTAATGGCGGTCGGCTTTATGAAATCGGTGCAGCCAATGTGTATCAAGGCGATAATCTGATGTTTACTGAATCGGGCTGTAAACCCGGAGAGGAATGTTCCTATGTTATACCGGTTCAATCGGCTCGTTCGTTAAGTGCCGACGGCGATTATAGCGTGTCTTTTTCCAATCTCAGCGGAGAAGGGGAACGGATGTTGGCTACCAAAGACATTACTCTCGGTGTGGGGGCTGTGACTACGGAAGATGGCGGCCGGGCGTCTCTCCGCCGTATTTTCACCATATCCGGTGTTGAAATCGATGCCGCCACTCCCCCGGTTCCGGGAATATATATAATAATGCAAGGAGGAAAAGTCAATAAATCGGTCGTTAAATAATAATATTAAGTAATCGGTATGAAAATCAAATCATTATTGCTGGCAGTCGTGTCATGTGGTTTACTGGCACCGGTGTCGTTGGCGCAGAAACGCCTGGACTTTCCCACGCATAAAAAGCATGTGTCATATACAGCCCCGGCAAAAGCTGTGGCAGTTGTCCCGGAAAAAACCGCCTATGCCTGGGCAACACGTGACCGTGGCGGAGTGGAGCGGGGTATAGTTTCGTTCGTGCTTAACACCCCCTCAAAACTGACCTCTCTTTTCCCTCTGCCGAACCTTGCATATGCCGGTTGCTTTGCCAACGGGGCATATTTCTTTGACCGTTACCGCACGTATACTGACGACAAGGGTGAAAGCACATGGGCTCATATCGCATTGTCGACCGTCGACCTTGCCACGGGTTCCGTTACCGATATCAAGGACTGGAGCGATGAGTATTTTATCATCAACGACATGGCTTATGACTATACGACCGGTCTGATTTATGCCATGGGACGTTCAATATATCAGGATGATTTCCTGTCATCGCTGGTGTTCGAGTATAGTTGCCTTTACACCATTAACCCCGTAACGGGCGTTATGACGGAGGTGAAACAGTTTATTGACTGGGGCACCGGCACATTGGCCAACCGCACGTATTACACCATGGCCTGCGATCTCAACGGTACGCTTTACACAATAGACCAAAACGGGGCTTTGGTTGCTTTCGACCGGGATAACGGCTATGCCGAGAAGGTGATTGGCCCGACCGGGCTAAGCCCGGCACATACGACCCAGTCGATGGAGTTCGACCACACGACAGGCACCCTTTACTGGGCTGCCGATTTCTCTTCCGAGGCGTCGAAGCTCTATACTGTGGATACCTCCAACGGGCGTGCTGCTCTTGTAGGGGAGACCGGGACCGACAGCCATCTCGTGGGTCTCTATATACCATTTGAAGTGCCTTCCCAGGCTGCTCCGGGGGCAGTCGGTGATTTTGTAGTGACCCCCGATGCATCAGGGGCGTGTAAAGCCTCTATCTCTTTCACCACACCGGTGAAGAGTTTCGGCGGACAGACGCTTGCGTCGGTTTCATCCGTCAAGTTGCTGCGCAATGATGCCGTTGCCGCTACCTTTGACAACCCGGGTCCTGGTGTGCCGCTGCAATATACCGATGAGGTGGCTGCTGCGGGGCTGTATTCCTACACGGTTATTGCCGTTAACGCGGCTGGCGACGGCCTTGCTTCCGGCATATCTCGCTGGGTGGGCCGTGATGTCCCTGCCAAGGTGACGAATCTCGGCGTCGGCCGCACTGACAAGGGTTACGGCTACCTCTGCTGGGATGCCCCGGTGGAGGGTGTCCATGGCGGTGTCATAGATGCCGCTTCGCTCGGATACCGCATAACCCGCTTCCCCGATGGGGTGGTCGTTGCCTCCGATTGCCGGGAAACTGAATTCACCGATGTCACTGTGCCTGGCGTAGGGCGGTACGATTATACGGTGGAAAGCCATACGGCCGATGGGGTCGGTGATTATGCGGTCTCTATGGAGATTTCGCTTGGCGACGGTATAAATTCTTTCCCGTGGTCGACTCTTTTTGTCGATGAGAGCGAGTTCAATTTATGGACGGTTGTCGATTGTAACGGAGGTTCCACATGGAGGTGGAAGGCACGCACGGCCGGAGGTTATGAAAGTCAGGCGATGTATGAATACGACAATGCAAATAACGGCGATGATTACCTCATATCTCCGGCACTCCACCTTATAAAGGGTGCGCGCTACAGGGTTCGCTTCGCTTATGCAGGGGCTAATGCCCATCATACTGAAAAACTTGAAGTGACATTCGGCAACGGCAGGACTGCACAGTCGCAGACGCAGGTGATAAAGTCGCTCACCATGAACGACGGCGAATTCAGAACCTGTGAGATAGACCTGCCCGAAGTGGATGCAACGGGGTATTACCATTTTGCGTTCCACGCTATTTCCGATGCTAAACAGTTCAATATTTATGTCACGGATGTGAAGGTGGATATGACTGTGGCACCTCCATCGGCAGGGGGTGACGATGACTATGAATTCACTGCGCCTGCATATGTAAAGGTGACGCCTGACCATGCAAACCAGTCGGCACTCATCGAGTGGTCGATGACCCCTGTAAGTTCCGAGACTCCTGTGTCGGATGACATTTACGAGGACTTTGAATCGATGAACCGTTGGGAAATCAATCCTGCCGGCTCGGTGGGCTGGACTTACGTTGACGGCGACAAGGGTAAGCCCTATGTGGATGATTACACGGACAACGCATATCCTAACGATGGTGCCCCTCTTGCCGCCATGGTAATGGCGCCATATGATGTGCACGAATATGTCTACAAACCCAATCCGCCGCACTCCGGGCAGCAGTATCTGCTGTTCAAAAGCAATTATGCGGCCGGCGACGGCTCGCGGCCTGCCCCCGCCCCTGACGATTGGCTAATATCGCCGCTGTTGGGCTATACAAGCGACTTCATCTTCAGGTTCTATTGCAAGGCCGATCCTGATGCCGAATCGTGGGATTCCTCCAACAAGTGGAATACGGAGCGGTTCCATGTGGGTTATAGCATCACGGACAACGCACCCGAAAGCTTCATCTGGTTTACGGAAGAGCCTGAAAAGGTGACGACCTCTTTCGACGAATGGGTCAAGAAGGAGTATTCTGTTCCTGCCAATGCCCGGTATGTGTGCATTCACTATTGCACGCCATCGTCAGGCTACTGGTTTATGGTCGATGACATCTTTATCGGTGCGGCTGCGTCTTCTTCATCTGTGGCACATAAGTCGGAAAGTCTGCTGCGTGCGGATGTCAAGACACCGAATTTCAGCCATTTCGATGTGTATGTAGATGAAGCCAAGATAGCCTCTACAACCGATAACAGCTACCTCCACACCGGCATACCGGCAGGAAGCCACGTGGCCAAGGTGGTGGCTGTCTATGATGAAGGCGCGTCAGTTCCTGCTGTGGCGCGGTTTGACATGGGGGTGGGAAGTATCGGCACCGTTAATGCAGATGCGGATTCGGGCGATGACGTGCAGTATTATAATCTGCAGGGAATGCCTGTTGCCCCGTCGGCTATGACATCAGGCATCTATATTAGAAAACAAGGCTCTATGACCACTAAAGTGCGCATCCCCTAAGGGAGATTAAATAAACATCACCCCAAAAGTTGTTTATCCGGCTTTTGGGGTGATGTTCATTTTTACACTCCGAAGTCATCCTGGCCTTTTCTTCAAGGGGATTTTTGGTTTGTTGTTGAAGCTGGTTTAATCGAATTGTGACCGTGGATGAGGTTAAAACAGGACAAAAAACACCGAAAATCCCGAAGAAAATTCTCATTAAGAAAAAGTCAGGATTACTTAGCCCTTTGCTGTGCAACTGTGGTTGGATTCATCCGGGATTATGCCTGGGCAGGCTGGTGTGCCGCCGTTGTGGTTCCAACCTATATGGGGTGTGGAGGCCTGGAGTGGCCATTACGGAAATTTTTCAGCAATTATTGCCAGTAATTCCAATAGTTTTTGTAACTTTGCCGCGCAAATGATAGCGTAATTGACAGAAATTGCGTAATTTTGCACCGCTAAAACAGAGTATTCAAAAACTAAAACTTAATTATCATGTCAGAAATTGCATCTCGTGTTAAAGCCATCATCGTTGATAAGTTGGGCGTAGATGAAAACCAGGTAACTGAAACTGCTGCATTCACCACCGATCTCGGCGCAGATAGCCTCGACACCGTAGAGCTCATCATGGAGTTCGAAAAGGAATTCGGCATTACTATTCCCGATGACAAGGCTGAAGGCATCGCAACTGTAGGCGACGCTATCTCTTACATCGAAGCTGCACAGAAATAAGACTTTTTCGAGTCTGACCCAAAGCCCCGGCATATCCGGGGCTATTTAACCATTTGGAGGGTTGGTTTATTGGCGCATGTCGCCTCCTTGCCTCCCGATTTGTTTTTCTTTCCGTGATTCAAATCGCTCTTAGTCACGTTCTTAATTTTGAATATGGAACTTAAACGAGTAGTTATAACCGGCCTTGGCGCAATCACCCCAATCGGCAACGATGTGGCAACCACATGGAAAAATGCCGTTGACGGAGTGAGCGGAGCAGGGCCGATTACCCATTTTGATGCTTCATTGTTCAAAACCCAGTTTGCCTGTGAGGTGAAGGGTTTTGACGCTGCTGCTCATTTCGACCGCAAAAAGCTGCGTCAGCTCGACTTGTATGCGCAGTATGCTATGGTCGCAGCCCGTCAGGCGGTTGATGATTCGGGTATTGAGAAGGAAGAAAACCTCAACCGTAACCGCGTGGGAGTGATTGTGGCTGCCGGTATCGGCGGTTTGCACACTTTCGAGGAGGAAGCCGGCTATTATGCCTTGAATGCCGCCAATGGCCCCAAATATAACCCCTTCTTCATTCCCAAGATGATTGCCGACATCGCGTCGGGACACATCTCGATGGAATATGCTTTCCATGGCCCGAACTATGGCGTGGTATCGGCATGTGCTTCGTCTAACAACGGCATCATAGATGCGTTCAACCTGATTCGTCTCGGTATGGCCGATGTTATGGTGACCGGCGGTGCTGAAGCGGCTGTATACCCTGCCGGTGTGGGCGGCTTCAACTCGATGCACGCCTTGTCGACGCGCAACGATTCTCCTGCCACGGCATCCCGTCCGTTCAGCAAGAGCCGCGATGGTTTCGTTATCGGCGAAGGCTCAGTGGTGCTGATTCTTGAGGAACTGGAACATGCCAAGGCTCGCGGCGCGAAGATCTATGCCGAGGTGGCAGGCGGTGGCATGAGTGCTGATGCCTATCATCTTACGGCTACTCATCCCGAAGGGTTGGGGGCTATCCTCTCGATGGAAAATGCCCTTAAGGATGCCCATATGAAGCCGGAGGACATCGACTATATCAATGTGCACGGAACGTCAACTCCTGTTGGCGATATTTCGGAAGTGAAAGCCATCCAGCAGGTGTTCGGCGAGAGTGCCAAGGCATTGAACATAAGCTCTACCAAGTCGATGACCGGCCACCTTCTCGGTGCAACTGGTGCGCTTGAAGCCATGTTCTGCACTATGGCCATTGTCGATGATATTGTGCCCCCCACAATCAACCATGAGGAGGGCGATGAGGATGAGGAAATCGACTATACCCTCAACTTTACTTTCAACAAGGCGCAGAAGCGTCCCGTTCGTGCTGCCTTGAGCAATTCGTTCGGTTTCGGCGGCCATAACGCCACTGTCATCCTTAAGAAATATGAGGAATAAATAGCGCATAAACGCTCAAAAACAATGCGGTGCATCAGAATCCTGATGCACCGCATTGTTTTTGGGCTGTTGAGTCATGAACGCAAATGCGGTAGAGACGGCATTTATGCCCTCTTGTGATTTAATGTAACCTATTGATTTATAGTTAAGCCGTGATGTGCCTGTGGTTGCAAGACACCATGAATGGTGTCTCTGCCGCCTGGCAGATGTGCCGGATTTTCAGCTGACGCATAAGGTTATGGTGGCAGGCGCGCCGCTGGATGCGATTGTGGCGGTTACAGGTACAACGGAGGGTGAGGTGACTGTCATCGTTGTTATGATGCCAGATGCGATGAGATTGCCGTTGGCATCGGCCAGAGCATAACCCAGTTTCCCGGAACCGAGTGGAGCTGTGCGGCGGAGGGTGGCGGCCAGTGATATTTTGTCGGAGGTAATGACACCTGTGGTTGCGTTTTCAATGGTGATTCCGCGGTAGGGTTCCTTTTCACGGTTAATGCTGATGGCCGGTGGCGGGTTTTGGGTGTGGTGCTGTGGATTTGGTGTGCTGTAGATTCCTTGCGGTTCAGAAACGGCGCTTCCCTGATGCTTTTGGGCATTGGCGGGAATCCATTGCATTGCTTCTGCATAGGCCGAGAATACAAGGTTTGTGAGATTCGGCTGGAACCCGGTATGGGCTATGAGGCGTTCGATTTCAGCCGTTGCATCGGAGTTCCATGCTCCGCATGCGGCAAAGCGTGAAAACGCACCGTTGCGCACGGCTGTCGTCATTATGAACCGCATTGCAGGGTGCCCGGAAAATGCGCCCATGTCGTCAAGTTTGTTGATGGTGGCAAGGGTGATGGTGTTCTGATGCGGGGTTGTGGCGATTACTATTTTCAATAGTTGTGATAATGATGACATTCGTGGTATAAGTGACTTAAAGAAATTATTTAATGTATTCGGTGACTTTCGGACTCAATGGTTCTTTGCTCGTCTTTCGATTGCTTTTCCCCGGCGTTGTCGGTCACGATGCCCGCATCGCTCCTTCCGCCGCCAGAAAAAATCATCTCGAAATACATCGCAAATAACCATTAACTAATTTCTTCAAGTCACTTATGTGTGGTGAGTGTGGTGGAGGCAAAGATACGCATAGGCTGGGATTTCTCAAATCGAAGGTGCATTTAATTGTTCCCTCACAGTCGGATGAACGGGTTTGTGATGCCGCTGGCTGTTAAATAATGTAAATGGTATGCGCGGGAGTGTTTTTATGCTTATATTTGCAAAGCCGAAATGCCCGTTGCCCAATTGGGGATTAGGGTGATATTGTGCAAAGGCTTTTCGCCGGCATTTTTAACAATGCCGTTTCCGAAGAACAAATGGATTAAAAATCATAGTATTTGCAGACAAGATTTGTGCCGATACCTGTGAAGGACGAAGCGCAATGAACATTTGGATTTGGTTGAAATAGAAAATTTATATTTGCAGTGAAAATGGGGACCGTCGTGATGACGCGCACCTGTTTGCCCGGTCGCCCGAAGCTTGCTTCCTGTGACCGGGATTTTTTTAGCATGACCCGAATTTTGCGTGGTTATGGCCGGATTATGGGAAAAATTGAGTAATTTTGCCTTAGAGAGTGTTTGAATTTAGCACATTGATATTAAATGCGTGGTAATGAATCATTTCAAATATATCTTGAGGCCTTTTCGGGTGCTTTCCGCCGAGTTTTGTCGGTCACGATGCCCGCATCGCTCCCTCCGCAACTCGCGAAAATCCCTCCGAAAATCCGCTCAATATATATTTGAGTTAAATTCAAACACACTCTTATACAATCTCTTAAATGGAACGGAAATCTGATAAAATGGGAGGTTCATCGAAGAATATTAAAAACATATATGCCCGTGGGGCTGACGACGGTTTCTGGCTTGGCCTTTATCTATCGGTGCTCTTCTTTCTGACGGTGTTTGCCTTGAAAGTGCCTGTGTTGAACATAGCGGCAGGCGCAATGGCACTCGGAGTGCCGTTCCTGACATATTTTTTCATCAGGCGCACCCATGTGGCTGCACATGGCATGACGGTGTTCTCGGCATTGTGGATGCAGGGGATAACGATGTTTGCTTGCGGTTGCCTTATTTTCGGTGCGGTGAGTTTTGTGTATCTTCGTTGGATTGACCCGGGGTTCCTTGTCAGGATGCTGGAGCTGGGTGTGGAATACTATCGTGCATCCCCGTCAGAGTCGGCACATCTTCTGGCCGATGAATTCCAGATGATACTCGATAGCAAGGTGATGCCATCGGCACTCAATATCGCATTCGGATGGATGTGGCTGGGGATGTTCTCCGGTTCGATTCTTTCCATGATTGTCGCGGGGATTGCGAGGATAAAGAAAGTGAAATAGGATGCGTGGATATTATGGATATTTCAGTAATAGTACCCCTGTATAACGAGGCTGAATCATTGCCCGAACTTCAGGCATGGATTGACCGTGTGATGCATGAAAACGGGTTCACATATGAGGTCATATATGTTAACGATGGCTCTACCGACGGCTCATGGGAAGTGATTGAGGCGCTTGCGGCTGCAAATCCAGAGGTGGTAAAGGGTGTGAGCTTCCGCCGTAACTATGGCAAGTCGCCCGCGTTGAACACCGGGTTTGCCCGTGCCACGGGTGATGTGGTGATAACGATGGATGCCGACCTGCAGGATTCTCCCGATGAAATCCCGGAGTTATACCGCATGATAAAGGAGGAGGGGTATGACCTGGTGAGCGGTTGGAAGCAGAAACGTTATGACCCGCTTTCAAAGACATTGCCCACAAAACTTTTCAATGCCACGGCACGGAGCGTGAGCGGCATAAAGAACCTGCATGATTTCAACTGCGGGCTGAAGGCCTACAGGCAAAAAGTGGTGAAGCGCATAGAAGTGTACGGCGACATGCACCGCTACATACCTTATCTGGCCAAGAATGCCGGGTTCTCCAGGATAGGGGAGAAGGTGGTGAAGCATCAGGCCCGGAAATACGGTACAACCAAATTCGGTCTTGACAGGTTTGTCAACGGTTACCTCGACCTTGCGACGCTTTGGTTTACCAACAAGTTCGGCATCAAACCAATGCACTTTTTCGGTTTGCTCGGTTCGTTGATGTTCCTGCTTGGGTTCATTGCAGTGGTAATTGTGGGTGTGGCCAAGCTATATGCTATGCATTCGGGAGGACATTATACGCTGGTTACCAATTCCCCATATTTCTACATTGCCCTTACGATGATGATTCTCGGCACACAGCTGTTCCTTACCGGGTTCCTCGGTGAACTGATTGTGAGGAACTCGTCGAGGCGCAACGAATATGAAATTGAGCAGGAACTGGGCATCGGGCAACAGACCGTTGCAGGCAAATAATGATATGATTAAACATCCTCTCAAATTTTATTCATTGGGATATAACAGATTACATAAAGGGGTGCGTATGAGGTCGCTCCTGTGGCCGGTCATGGCCATGGTGACGGCTTTTGTCGGCATGGGTTTTTGCGGGTGCAACACGCAAGGATGCACCGATAACCGCAGCGCATTGCCGTTGATGGGATTCTATTCAAATGCCACCGGGGCGCGTATGATGCTCGATTCGCTTGACCTCGGAGGCGTGGATGCCCCTTGCGACACATTGCTGGTGCATAGCGGGCAGAGTGTCAATTCGCTGTATATCCCGTTCCGCTACGACCGCGATGAGACGGCATTCTATTTCCATTACGACTATCCCTCGCAGGGGCTGGATGACCCGGCATTGAACGACACCATAACATTCAGGTATACAACGGAACCTTATTTCGCTTCGGAAGAGTGTGGAGCGTTCTATATCTACACGATACGCTCATTTGACTACACCACTCATATTATTGAAAAGGTGGAAGTGGTTGATTCGGTGATAAATAATATCGACATGGAGCGCATAAAGGTGTATTTCCGTGTGGTGGAACCCGATGAGCCTGAAAACCCTGACAACCCCGATGAAGGGGATGATGCAGGAGATGGGCCTGTTGAAGAACCTATGACGGGAAGGAGGGGTGTATCATGAAAGGCGGTTGTTCACTGTTGGGGGTGCTTTTGGCTATAATGATGGCTTGCGTTTGCCAGGATGTTGCCTCGCAGCGTCGCGTCAATCCTGTGAAAAGCGCCTCGCAAGGGTTGCAGGGAAAAAATGAGAACAAGAATCCGGCCGATTCCATTGATTATTCAAAACTGGCGCACATGCACGATGAGCGTGGCAATGTGATTCTCGTCGATACGATTACCGGTCAGGAGGTTCCTGACACCACCGCTACGCCGCAGTCGAAAATCCCAAAGATGCAGCAACCGCTGTTTTATGCGGCCGCTGTGAGTGTCGATGTATGGGACCCGGTTATGCGCCTTTTCGGGCAGCACTACGGGCTGGTGGAATTCTCGGGAGAATTGAATCTCCATAACCGCTATATCCCGGTAGTGGAGGTGGGGCTGGGGCAGTCGTCCTATACCCCCGGGGACAATAACTATACATACAAGGTTCCCGTTACCCCTTATGTGCGCGTTGGCTGCAATTATAATTTCATCTATAACAGTAATCCCGACTACATGGCGTTTGCCGGGTTGCGGTTCGGATGGTCGCATTTCAACTATGAGGTCAACGATGTGCGTCTGTCGAGTGACTATTGGGGGGAAAGCGCAACATTTAATTTGCCGAGGCAAACATCGAATGTTACCTACATGCAGGTGCTTTTCGGCATAAGGGTAAAGGTGTTCGGCCCGGTGTCGATGGGCTGGTGCATACGCTATAAGGCTAAATTGCATGAATCGGAGGCGGCCTACGGCCGTCCGTGGTATATTCCGGGCTACGGGTCACGGAACGGCGCGGTTACCGGCTCTTTCGCAATCACCTACACCCTGCCGCTCAAGAAAAAGGAAATCGAACCCGCCATTGCCGAGTGATGTTATTCCAATAGATGTTTGAAGGGTGCCGTTCAAAGGCCCCATAAAGAAATATGAATATGATAGCTATTTGCAGTGACCATGCAGGTTATGAATTGAAGTCGATAATCGAGGGATACCTTGAAGCGAACAATAAGGAGTTTGAGGATTTCGGCACGTCCAGCGCCGATAGCTGCGATTATCCTGATTTTGCGCATCCCTGTGCCGTGGCCGTGGAGAGCGGCAGGTGCTATCCGGGGATTGCAATGTGCGGTTCGGGTAATGGAATTGCCATGACCTTGAACAAGCACCAGGGCATACGCGCCGCGCTTTGCTGGAATACCGAACTGGCAGAGCTGGCACGGAAGCATAATGATGCCAATGTGCTTGTGCTGCCGGCAAGGTTCATTGCCCCGGAAGTGGCT
>WSMN01000005.1 GCA_013316535.1 Muribaculaceae bacterium
CCACAATGCTGTCACCCTTCACCGTGGCGGCAGGGTTGAACACGTCGCTCTCCATCCATGCAATGGAATCGCAAAATGCCGCGTCTTGCCGTGGCCACTTCCACCGACCTTAAGAACTGGGAGAAGCATGGCCCGGCTTTTGCCAAGGCTTACGACGGCCGTTTGGCCGATGACTTCTCTAAATCGGCTTCGATTGTCACACGCCTTGACGGCGACCGCCAGGTGATTGCCAAAGTCAATGGCAAATACTGGATGTATTGGGGGGAGAAATTCGTCAACGTGGCCACTTCCGACGACCTTGTTAACTGGACTCCGATGCTCGACGAGAACGGCGAGCTGCTTAAGGTGATAGAACCACGTGAAGGGAAATTCGACAGCGACCTTACGGAGTGCGGCCCTCCCGCAGTGCTCACCGACAAGGGTATTCTGCTGATGTATAACGGTAAGAATGCCGGTGATGAGCGTCGTGACCCGCGCTACACCGCCAATACCTATTGCGGCGGCCAGGCATTGTTTGACGCCAAGGACCCGGCGCGCCTCATCACCATGCTTGACGAGCCGTTCTTCATCCCCGAGGCCGATTTTGAAAAGAGCGGCCAGTACCCCGCAGGCACGGTGTTCATCGAAGGCCTGGCTTATCATAACGGCAAATGGTATCTCTATTATGGATGCGCTGATTCTCGTGTCGGAGTGGCCGTGTATGACCCAAAGAAATGAGTTTTTAGTTATTAGTTTTTAGTTGTCAGGTGAAAATCTAACAACTACCGACTAACAACTAAAAACTAACAACTAACGACTAACAACTAACAACACAATAGCATGAAAAAAGTAATTCTTTCACTTATCGGTGCCGCCCTTTGCGGTGCATCGATGTCCGCACAGGAGGTAAAGCCTTTCAAGGAGGGTGACCGTGCGGTGTTCCTCGGTAACTCGATTACCGACGGTGGCCATTATCATTCCTATATCTGGTTATACTACATGACCCGTTTCCCCAATATGCCTGTCACCATTTTAAATGGCGGTATCGGCGGTGACACGGCTTATGATGAGAACAAGCGTCTCGACAACGATATTTTCTCTAAGAACCCGACAGTGCTGATGGTAACCTTCGGTATGAACGACTCCGGCTATTTCGAGTACAACGGCGATAACGCCAAGGAGTTCGGCGAGCAGAAATACCAGGAGAGCATCAAGAACTTTCAGAACATGGAGAAGCGTTTCAAGGAGCTTCCCAACACTCGCGTGGTTATGGTCGGCACCTCCCCCTATGATGAGGGTGCACAGATTGAAGGGAATAATTTCCACGGCAAGAACGCCACAATCAAACGCATCATCGAATATCAGATGAACTCTGCCAAGCAGAACGGATGGGAACACATCGACCTGAATGAACCAATGATGGAGCTTAACCGCCAGGGGCAGGCCAAGAACCCCGCGTTCACCCTTTGCGGCTCCGACCGCATCCACCCCGACAACGACGGTCACATGGTGATGGCTTATCTATTCCTCAAGGCACAGGGGATGGCCGGTAAGTGTGTCGCCGACGTCGATATCAATGCCAAGAATCTCTCCGTGGTGAGGGAGGAGAACTGCAAGATTTCCAATCTGCGCAAAGCCGGTAAGGAAATCAAGTTTGACTATCTCGCAGAGGCTCTCCCTTATCCGATGGATACCATTGCGCGCGGATGGGGTCAGAAGCGTGCCCAGGCTCTCGCCAAGGAATCCGTTCCTTTCATGGATGAGATGAACCGTGAGCGTCTTGTCGTTACCGGCCTTAGCGGCAAATACAAACTGCTCATCGACGGCGAGGAAATCGGTGTGTGGAGTGCAAAGGATCTTGCCAACGGTATCAACCTTGCTGAGATTTCTCTCACCCCGCAATACCAGCAGGCTCTTGCTGTGATGAACCTTAACGAGCACCGCTGGGAAATCGAGCGCAAATTCCGCGACTTCGCATGGTGCCAGCACGGATTCTTCCAGCAGCAGGGTCTTCTCAACGCCAACAACCGCGAAGCAATCAAGGTGATGGACGCTAACGTTGACAAGAACGGCTGGCTCAAGGCAAAGCGTGAACTTTATGTAGACATGATGCACGAACCCGTGCGTGAGGCCATGCAGGGCGAGATGGATTTGCTCGTTGATAAAATCTATGAAATCAACAAGCCTGTCACCCGCCACTTCACACTCCGCAAAATGTGATAGGTGTAATGCCATAGATTAAACTGTCCGATTAGGATAAAATTGCCTACCTTTGTGCCGGATTTCCCGCCGGCATGAAGGTGGGCTTTTTAATTTGTGAATATGAGCGATTTTAAACCTAAGGGGCATCTGGCCATGTTGGGAGCCAATATCATGTGGGGGCTTATGTCGCCTGTGGCCAAGCTTGTAATGTCTGCAGGCATCGTCACTCCGCTGATTATGACTGATTTCCGTATCTTTGGAGCGGCCCTCCTGTTTTGGGTTGCATCTCTTTTCTGCAAGAGCGAGCATGTGCCGCCGCGCGACCTGTTGCTTCTTGCCGGGGCTGCCATGCTCGGGGTGCTGTGCAACCAGGGGTGCTTCATCTTCGGAGTGGGGTTCACGTCGCCAGGTGAGGCTTCCTTAATCACAACCACCATGCCTATGTGGGTTATGGTGCTGGCATGGCTCATTCTCAAGGAACCTATAACCTGGAAAAAGGTGGGTGGCATCGCCTTGGGAGCCACAGGCGCGTTGCTGTTGGTGCTGAACGGTGCATCCTCGGGTATGAAAGGGGATAATCCCGTGCTCGGCGACCTGCTGGTGCTTACCGCCCAGTTGAGCTACGCGCTTTATCTTACGCTGTATAAGAATTTTATTACGCGCTATTCGTTGGTTACGCTGATGAAGTGGATGTTCCTGTTTGCCGCCATAGCCCTTACCCCGTTCTCCATCCCGTCGCTCATTGCGGTCGACTGGTCGGCGCTTACCCCTATGCACTGGGGTGGTGTGCTCTACGTGGTAGGCTGCGGCACTTTCCTGGCCTATATTTGCATAATGATAGGGCAGAAGAACCTGCGTCCCACCATAGTTGGCATGTACAACTATGTACAGCCCATCGTGGCCACTCTCATAGGCGTTTATCTCGGTCTCGACCGCTTAACCCCGCTGAAAGTCCTCGCCGTCCTCCTCATCTTCACCGGTGTCTCCCTCGTGACCCTCTCCCGCGCCCGCCGGCATTCGCAGTGAATCCATGGCAGCATTGCAAATATTGTTGTGGCAGAATAGTTCAATATAGTAGAGACGGCATGAATGCCGTCTTTTTGATTTGGTGTCCTGAAAGTTACAAGACGGCATGAATGCCGTCTCTACCACGTTTGTGCTTGATATATGCCCCGACCTTTCAGCTTGCCCCCAATATCATCCCATTATTTTGAGTTTTTCTATGTTAGTTTGTAGGTGGGGAATATTCGGCTTTAGGGGTTTGGGGCGGGTGAATCGTTCGTATGATAGATAAAAGCTTGGAATATGAAAAAGTTGTTGAGTGCATTGTCGGCGTGTGTGGCGGTGGCTGGAATCAGCGCTATGGCTGACGGGAATGTCGCGATGGCGCAACCTGTGGTTGTGGCCGGGGATGTGACAGTGAATGCGGCGGTGGCGGATAACACGGCGGTGGCCGTGCTGCCTGATTACGGGGTTACCAGGCGGCCGGCTAAAGGGAAGAGGCTGTTCAGCTCAAAGGCAGTGGAACGCGAGATTGAACGTGTCAAGGGGTTGCTGACCAATCCCAAGATGGCGTGGATGTTCGAGAACTGTTTCCCGAACACAATCGACACTACGGTGCATTATCGCACGGACGAGGAGGGGAAGCCCGACACGTTTGTATATACAGGCGACATTCACGCCATGTGGCTGCGCGATTCGGGTGCGCAGGTGTGGCCTTATGTGCAGCTTGCCAACAGCGACAAGGAGTTGCGCGACATGATTGCCGGGGTGATACGCCGCCAGCTCAAGTGCATAATGATTGACCCTTATGCCAACGCGTTCAACGACGGCCCCACCGGCGGGGAATGGATGAGCGATCTTACCGACATGCGCCCGGAGGTGCATGAGCGAAAATGGGAGATAGATTCGTTGTGCTATCCTATCCGTCTGGCCTACGAATATTGGAAAGTTACAGGCGACGCAAGTATTTTCGATGACCTCTGGGTGGCGGCAATGCGCCGTGTCTATGACACTTTCACGGAGCAGCAACGCAGAAACGGACATGGTTCATATACTTTCCAGCGCAAGACCGAACGCGCTCTCGACACGCTGAACAACAACGGGATGGGCGCGCCTGTGAAGTCGTGCGGGCTTATTGCGTCGAGTTTCCGCCCGTCGGACGATGCAACCACATTGCAGTTCCTTGTGCCGTCGAATTTCTTTGCCGTGTCATCGCTGCGCAAGGCGGCTGAAATCCTCGCGGAGGTCAACGGTGACAAAGCGTTTGCAGCGCAGTGCGCCGCGTTGGCCGACGAGGTTGAGGGCGCGCTGAAAAAACATGCTGTTTATAATCACCCTGAATTCGGTGACATATATGCCTTCGAGGTTGACGGTTTCGGCAACCACATGCTTATGGACGATGCAAATGTGCCGAGCCTGCTTGCGATGCCTTATCTCGACGGGATGGATGCCGACGACCCCGTCTACCGCAACACGCGCCGTTTCGTGTGGAGCGAGAACAATCCCTATTTCTTCCGTGGAGTGAAAGGGGAGGGTATCGGCGGCCCGCATGTTGGCTACCGCATGGCCTGGCCGATGAGCATAATGATGAAGGCGTTCACATCGGCCGACGATGCAGAAATCCGCGAGTGCCTTGAGATGCTGCTGGCAACCGATGCCGGCACGGGCTTGATCCATGAGTCGTTCAATGTTGATGACCCCACCGATTTCACTCGCGAATGGTTCGCATGGCAGAACACCCTCTTCGGGGAACTTGTGCTGAAGCTCGTCAACGGAGGGAAAGTGGATTTGCTCAACTCGGTGGAAAATGATTGATAAGACCTATGGTTAACATGTTACGTTGACCGGTTATTGAACGGGGAACCGGATATGGAAACGGGTCAGGGTGGGGGCGACGGTTGTCAGGGAGAAGTCGGCGTTGTGGCGGCGGAGTGCCTCGCTGATGCAGAGCAGTCCGATGCCTTGGCCGTCGGGCTTGGTGGATAGGAAGGGGGTGAACAGTCTGCCTGCGATTTCGGGCGGAATCCCGGCTCCGTTGTCATCTATGTTTATGGTAGGCGGATTGGAGTTGACCGTTATCGAGATGTTCCCTTGCCGTGGGATTATGCTCTCCACGGCATTTTTCACTATGTTGACCATGGCCTGTTCCAGCAGGATGGTGTCGATTTCCGCTATGGCAGGTTGTGCGGAGGGGTTGAACGATAGTGTGATGCCGGGATGGAGAAGCCCTTCGAGGAATGGAATCTGACGGCGCAGGCATTCGTTGATGTCGCATGGCACAAGGTGTGCTTCCGGCATCTTCACCACATCGGCATAGGAGGTTATGAACCTGCTCATGGAGTTGCAGCGTTCGTGGCAGCTGACGATGAGTTCGTGCATGTCGGCCTCGTCCGCCATTATGTCGGCGAGGGTTTCCAGGAGCGACTTCACTCCTGCCATGGTGTTGTTCACTTCGTGGGCAATCATGCGTATCACTTTGCCGTAGGCGTCCTTTTCAGCACGCCTCACCTCGTCGGTGAGACTCTCGATGAGCACGAACGGGCGGCGGAACCCCATTTCCATGAACCATAGGCGCGACACCCGGAAGATGCTGTTGTCGCCGAGGCGTACTGTCACCCTTTCTCCCGGTTTTACCGTCTTTATGGCTTCGGCCAGTTCGCCGTGCACGATGCGTTCGGCCGCAGGATTCATCATGGTCAGGTTACCGTCGAAATCGTATATGAGGATCCCCATGGGTGATGCCTCTATCAGAAGGCTTAGAAAAGCATTCTGCTCGTGTTGGCGCAGCCGTTCCTGCTTGAGCTGTTCCATCATGGTGTTGAACATCTCCACCAGGCGGTCGGCATCGGGCTGGCCGACCTTCGACAGTCGGCTTGAAAAGTCCTGGCCCCGCAGCAGATCCATCCCGTTGGCGATGGTTTTCATAGGGCGCACCACCGCGATATATAGGAATATCAGGCACAGAATCAATGCCGTCGCAGTGGCGGCAATCATCCATTGAGGTGTGGCGGGGAACAGAAGGCTCTCCGCCGCCAATGCGCAGGAGAGCATCGATGCCAGGGTGAAGATGATTGTCGCTCTCATCGGCGTATATCGTATTTTTCGAGTTTGCGGTAGAGTGTCTGCCGCGTTATACCGAGTTCGGTGGCCACTTTGCTTATGTTACCCCGGTGCAGCCGGAGCGCGTTCTCGATTGCACTGCGTTCAAGGTCATCAAGTGATGCTGAACCCAGGCCGGGACGGCCTGTTTCTCCGACTGTCGTCGTGGGGTTGGCGTTGCGGCTGAAATCCGATGCTTCAAGGCGCGGCGAGCCGCTGACGAGGATTGTGCGTTCGACGAGATTCTTCAGTTCCCGGATATTGCCGGGATAAGGTAGGCGGCACAGATAGTCCATTGCCTCGGCCGATACCTCGGGTGTGCGCATTCCCGAAGTTTTTGCAAAATCGGCTGCAAATTTTTCTACAAGCAGGGGGATGTCGTCGCGGCGTTCGCGCAACGGCGGCAGACGCAGTGTGATGAGGTTGATGCGGTACAGGAGGTCTTCGCGGAACCTGTGGTCGGACACCATGGCCCAAAGGTCGGCGTTTGTTGCGGCGATTACCCGGAAATCGGCTTTGCGTGGCTTACTCTCGCCGAGACGCTCGAAAGTGTGCTGTTGCAACACCCGCAGGAGTTTCACCTGGCAGGATAAGTCGAGGTCGCCTATTTCATCAAGGAAAACGGTGCCTTTGTCGGCCATCTCGAAACGCCCCTTGCGGTCGGCTCCGGCACCTGTGTAGGCACCTTTGACATGGCCGAACATTTCGCTTTCAAACAACGACTGTGATATGCCGCCGAGGTTGACCATCACCAAGGGATTTGCCCGGCGCGGTGAGTTGGCATGTATTGCCTGTGCCACAAGTTCCTTGCCTGTGCCGTTCTCACCGAGGATGAGCACCGGGGCATCGGTAGGTGCCACGCGTGCAGCCGTGTCGAGCAGTTCGGTGAGCGCACGGTTGTGCCCGATGATTGCCGAGCGGTCGAATACGGTGTCCGCATCGGATGGAACATCGTGTGTCAAAGTCAGAGCGGTTTCCACCTGTTGCAACAACATGCGGTTATCCCATGGCTTGGTGATGAAATCGAATGCACCGAGGCGCATCCCTTCCACTGCAAGCGGTATGCTTCCCCAGGCGGTGATTAATATCACGGGAAGTCCGGGTGAAAGCACTTTAACACGCTGGAGCAGCTCCAGCCCGTCTTCGCCCGAAGTGCTTCGGCCGAAGTTCATATCCATAATAACCAGCCGCAGGCTGTTGCGATGTCCGCGCACGGCATCGAGGGCCGTTTCCGGGCCATCGGCGGCCAGCACATCGTGTCCGGCGCGCTTCAGCAACACGCTTAGCGACAGCCTCACGGCCTTGTCATCGTCAACAATCAGTATCATAGCGCAAAGGTAGTGGTTTTTAGTTGTTAGTCGTTAGTTTTTAGTTATTAGTTGTTGTTGTTTAGAGTGTGATTGATGCAGACAGTTGTAGAACTACCGACTGACAACTAAAGACTAACAACTAATAACTAATAACCAATTCACCTTACCAGCCGCTCGATGTCGGCATCGATGTTGCGGCCGAGGGTGTAGTCCCACAAGGTGAGGGAGCGGAGTTGATAGAAGTAATACCAGTACAGGTAGAGTTCGTTGACCATATTTTGGCGTGCCTGGTCTTTCTTCACCTGCGAGTCGTTGAGGTCGAGTGTGGATATGCGCCCGATGAGGAACGTCTCCACATTGGTGTCGTAGCGGCGGCGGGTGATCGTGTCGGCACGTTGGGCGATGTCGAGCTGCATCTGCTGGTTGCAGAACCGTTCCACAAGGATGAACAGATCCTGGTTGAAGCTCAATGTCTCCTGACGCAGACGGCTTTCCACCACGCGGCGGTTGCTCTCGGCCACCTTTACGTTGCCACGGCGTTTGCCCCAGTCGAGCAACGGAATCTTGATGCCTACTTCCACCACCTGGTTGGCACGGAGGTCGCGGTAGGCACGTCCCGCTTCGTTGGAGGTGCCGGTGTAGCCCACCTGTGCGAACAGATTGATTTGCCGCAGGTTGCCCTTGGCCTTTGCCACTTCATAGTCGGCCTCGAGCTGACGGCGGCGCACGTTGCGTGCGAACTTGTTGTTGGCGAGTGCCTTGTCGAGCGCATCGGCATAGGTGATGTCGATATGTGGCACCTCGCCGGGCACCTGCGGCACTATTTCGGTGTCCTCGCCGTAGCCCAGGAATGCCCGCAGTGAGAACATGGCGTTCTTCAGGTTGCTTTCGCGGTCGGTGAGGTCGGAGCGTGCGTCGAGCAGGTTCAGTTCCATCTGCAGCAGGTCGTTCTCGCTGATCTGCCCCATGGCGCGTTTCTCTTTGGCCACTTCATAGAGCTTAGTGGCGTTGCCGAGGTTCTGACGCGCTATCGACAAGTTTTCCTGTGCCATAAGCAGATTGAAATAATCGTTTATGGCCGTCATTGCAACCTGCTCCGTGGCCGAAAGGAAAGCCGCTTTCGCCTCGGAATAGCGCACCGGCTCTATGCGGCGGTCCCATTTCACTTTGTTCACCCCGAAGATGGGCTGGTTGAGCGTGAGCGCCACAGGAATCGACATGAAGCGGTTCTGGTTGCCCCCCTCCTCAAGGTCGCGGTAGAAATCGAGCTTCGTGTTGAGCGAGAGGGTTCCGCCCGTGAGCCATATGTTCTGCGACAGCGACAGCTCGCCGTTCATCTGCAGGTTATTGTTGCGCACGAACGAATAGGAGCCGTTCTCGTTCATGTAGGGGGTGTACTGTTTGTAGTAGCCGGGAAGGGTGGCGGAGAAGTTCACCTCCGGGAGCAGTTCAGCCCGGTAGGTGCGGTATTCCCAGTAGGCCTGTCGCAGTTCGTCGAGAGCCACGGCGGCATCTACGCTTTGCAGTCTTGCACGGTCTATGGCCTGTTCGAGTGTCAGTTCCACCACCTCGGCATGGGATGCGAGGATGCACAGCGCGAAAGCAATTGAATGGAATATTCTCATAAGTTGTATTTATGGTCGTTATGAATCTTCGTTATTCATCCTTGAGGGCTATGGCCGGTTCTGTCTTCATGGCTTTGTTGGCAGGGAACCATATGCCGGCCACAATCATCAAGGCCATCAGCGTGAATGTGATTGCCACGGTGGCCGTGAACCGCGCCGGGTCGAAGAAATCCCAGCCGTAGATGCAGTTGTTCATCTCATAATGGCACAGGAGCCAGTCGCACAGCACTGCAAACGGTGTTGCTATGCCAAGAAGCAGAAGCCCCTCTCCGATGAGCCGGCGGAACACCATGGCGCGGGTCGCTCCGTTGACCATTCTGATGGCTATTTCGGAAACGCGCTGCTGGGTGCGGAACCAGAATGTGCCGAGCAATCCAAGGAATATGCTGACCATGAGGAATACCATTATCACCACGAAATTGCGCACTGTCTCAGAGGCTTCCGATTGCACCGTCTCGCGCATGGTGTCGCATGAAGTGACGGTGCTTAGATAGGAGTTCCCCGCGCGGTAGAGTGTGCTGCTTTTTGCAAGAGTCTCTTTCTCGAAACGGGAGAATGCTTCAGGCTTCACCCTGACAATCAGCTGCGACTGTATGATATCGTTGTCGTTGCCTTCATCCAGTTTGCTTATCAGGCCTCCGTTGGGGATTTCATATTCCAGGCGTTTCAACGGCGGGATGACGGCACCGATGCGGTGTGAGATGGAATCGTGGTATCCTCCACCTATGAACCGTGCGCCAATCAAAAATGATTTGTCGGAGGTCAGGCTGTTGCGGTATTGTTGCTGCCAGTATTCATCGGTCAGTGTGGTGTCCCGTGCCAATTGCCTGCTATAGAGGAACACGTTGGATGCCAGCAGCCATTCGTCGCGGGAGAGAATGTCGGCAATCTCATCGGGCGATTCTCCGTTTGTGCCGGTGATTCTCAACACTCTGATTGCTTCGGGCGACATTTTGCGGTGAGCCATATAGCTTGACATGAGCGAGTCGGGGCTGTCCGACTGGCTGATTGCAATGTTGTTGGTATTTTGGGTATAAGGTATGGATTGGTAGGAAAGGAGCCCTACGCCCTCCACATCGGGATTGGTGCGCAGACGGTCGATTATAGCGCGGTGGCTGTTGGCCATTGTCTCATGGGTAGTGTCGGAGGGTTCACGGCCGGGGCTGTCACCAGGCACTCTCGATAGGTCCACAATAAAGCAGTTTTCGGTATCGATGCTCATGGGGATGTTGAGTATGGTGGCCTGGATTGACAGGTAGTCTACGACATACCACATCACCACACTCACTATCAGCAGCTCGATGGTGAGCCACAGGTTGCTGCGCCATTCGTGCGCTATCTGTTTGAGGAGTTTACGTTTCATTTTTATTTGTAAGAGCTGGTGGGAAATGGGAGGCAAGAAGAGAGAAGTAAGCAGCAAAGTTTCTAATAACTAAAAACTAATAACTAAAAACTACTTGTGGAGTCCGCCGATAGCTTCCACGGGGTTTAGGCGTGAGGCACGCCAGGCAGGGATGGAGGCAGTGAGGAGATTGAGGATAAAGCAAAAGCCGAGGGCGAAGATGAACACGTTGCCGTCGAGCAGCATCCACGGGGTGACCCCGGTCTCGGAGTGGGAGAAGTGATGGCTGGCGAACAATGAGTCGGCGGCTATCCATGCGAAAGTTACGCTGAAAAGAAACCCGAGGAGGCCGCCTGCAATGGTTATCATCAGGTTCTCAGCAAGGATGTCGCGCATGATGCCGAGGCGTGTGCACCCGAATGCCCGGCGCACGCCTATTTCGCTCACCCGCTGACGCAGGCGGCTCTGTGTCATGCTGCTAAGATTGATGGCGGGGATGATGAGCAGAATGGTGTAGATTAGCCACCGTTGGCGTTGGGAGCTTTCATAGTCGGGAGTGACGTTGCTGTAGCGCATCAACGGGAGAGCTACCTGCGGGTAGGGTGCATCGTGGTCGGCCATCTTGAATCCTTCGCTCTTCAGTTCTGCGTTCAGTGCATCAACGCGCCGGTCGACCTCCTGTTTTATCGCCTGGAAATCGGATTTGTCCTTTGCCAGGATAGTGGCATGTATGGGGCCCATGAAGCGGTCCCACCCGTCCGTATGCTCTTCTTTCAACGGCATCCATGCCTGTGCGTAGGCCAGTGATGTTACCGTGGGCACGTCCTTCACAACTCCTGACACGGTAACTGTGGTGAAATAATCGAGGTTGAAATCTTTGCCTGTAGCCTGCGGGGTGCCGAAAAGTTCTCGTGCCATACTCTCGGTGATGATGCATTTGGGAAGATGCGCGTCAACATCCTCGGCGGTGAATGGCTTTCCGTCGATGAATGTGAAATCGAACACGCGCCAATAAGCGGCATCGACGTTGCGCATGTCAATACGGATGGGTGTCTTTCCGTGTACCCCAGCCGATAACGGGTATGTGCCGTTGATGAAAAAGGCTGTGGTGTCGGTGTGTTCCAGTCCGTTGTACAGGCGTTTGGCTATTTGGTATGACATGGTGCCGGAGCCGCCGAATCCGTTGCCGTCGAGATTTTCCCGGTGGAAGAAACGGGCATGAAGGAAGCGGTCGCGGTTGCTTTCGGGTGCTATGGGGGCGACTTTCACCTCCTGCATCATCACCACAATCATGATAAGGAAAATGGCAAGGGCGGTTCCGATGAGCGTCACAGCGCCTATTACGGGCTGTCGGCGCATCTCTCCGGCGATTTGTTTGATGTAGGTCATGGGGTAAGTGTTAGTGGGTGAATGGGAGAGGATAGGAAAGAATAGGAGTGGATGGGGATTGATGTGAGTGTTATCGCTTTTGTATTTGGTCTTTCTGTCTTTAGTCTTTCTAAAACACCTGGCGGCCATCGAAGAAGCGGATTATGCGGTCGGTCTGGCGGGCTTGCTCTTCGTTATGGGTGACCATCACGAGGGTGCGCCCGTCCTCCTTGTTCAGCTTGTGGAGCAGCTCCATCACCTCGGCGCCCATTTTGGAGTCGAGGTTGCCGGTGGGTTCGTCGGCGAGGATTATCTCGGGGTTGCCCACTATGGCGCGTGCAATGGCCACGCGCTGGCACTGGCCGCCGGAAAGCTGGCCGGGCATATGGCGCATACGGTGCGACAGCCCCACCCGTTCAAGCACATCGCGGACAAGTTTGTTGCGTTCGGCAGAACTTATGCCGTTGCGGTAGAGCAGGGGAAGTTCCACATTGTCGCTGACGTTGAGGGTGGGGATAAGATGGAAGCTCTGGAACACGAACCCTATGCGGGTATTGCGGAACGCGGCGAGGGAGCTGTCCTTCATTTCTGTGGTGGGGATGCCATCGATTTCCACAGAACCTTTGGTGGGTGTGTCGAGCAGTCCGATGATGTTGAGCAGCGTGGATTTGCCGCAGCCCGAGGGCCCCATGATGCTTACGAATTCACCACGGTTGATTTCCAGGTTGATGTTTTCCAATGCGATTGTCTCGATTTCCGATGTGCGGTAGATTTTTTCTACATTCTGTAGCCGTATCATAATCAATAGGTTTTATTATTTCTTTAATGTGAGTTTGTTTTTATGGGCGTAGTCCTTCATATCGGAAATCACCACGTTTTCTCCGGGGGAGAGGCCGTCGAGTACTTCCACGAAACTGTAGCCGGATTCGCCGAGGCGCACATGGCGGCGCACAAGTTCGTCGCCGTTGATAACGAACATCTCATATTCACCTTCTCCGTGATAGTAAGGCCCGGTGGGGATGCGGAGTGCATCGTCGCGGATGTCGCAGAGCACATGTACCTCGGTTTTCAGCCCCGAACGTAGGCGGGGATGGTCGTCATCGTCGAGAGTCACGGAAAATGATATTATCCCGTTTTTAGAGAGGGGGGTGACGTTGGTCACCATGCCCCCTAATTCAGTGTTTCCGGCTTTTATCGTCACCCTGCTTCCCACTGCCACGCGGTCGGCATAGCTGTCGGCGATTTCGGCTGTGACCTTGAAACGGGATAGGTCGGCGATGACAGCCACTTTTTCCCCTTGGCTCACTTGCTGGCCAATCTGGTCGTTAATATATGTGAGGGTGGCACGTCGCGGCGATTTCAGGCGGGCATCCTCCAGGGTGCGTTGCTTCTCGCCGAAATTTTTATCGAATATGCTCAATTCGAGCTGTTTCATCTTGGATGTAGCGGCATGGACATCGCGTTCGTTGGCGAGTTGCTCGCGAAGCTGTTGCAATTGGAGCCGTCCTGTCTCGAAGGCGAATTCAGCCTGGCGCACCCGTTCGCCAGTGCCGGAGCCGATGCTGTCGAGCCGCCGCTCGTTGACAACCTCGGCACGGAGGCGGTTCACATCCATTTCCTTTACCTTCACCTGCATCTCGAGGTCGGAAAGCATGGTTCGGTTGTTTAGCCTGGTCTGATCGGCCTCAAGCTGTTTGCTGCGCCGTTCGTCGGCCATACGCTTGATTTCGGTTTCGGCGCTTTCAAGGTCGAGGCGCAGCAGGGGTGTGCCCGCCGACAGGGTGTCTCCTTCTTTGCTGTAGACTTCGACTATGCGGGAGGTGATTGGCGAATTGATGATTTGTTCGAATGCCGGGACTACCCGCCCGGTTCCGGCCACGGAGGTTTCCAATGTGCCTCTGTCGGCCACCCCGGTTCGTATGGACGATAATTTAACGCTCGGACGCATAATTGCGCCGACCGCGATTATAGCCACGATTATTGATGCCGCGATGATTGCCACACGCGTCCAGCGTTTGCGGATGGTCTTGTGCCGTTCTTCCTTTGGTATCTCTCTGTCCATTTCTGAATTTATTAAAATCGTATGGTTGTTTGGCCTTATTAAGAATCAGAAATCGTGCCAAAGTATTAAAGTGTTGGTAATCAGTGATTGTTGTTCTGGGCGGTGTGTAAAAATCATACAATCATGTGTACGTGGTGCGGACACATGATTGTTGTCTTTGTAGAAGGGCCGATATGCCGTTATTTACGATTTAGGATTTTAATCCGTATCTTTGTGGAAACAAGCAAACAAAGCTGGAGATGAGATATTTTGTGTCGGCGGGGGAAGCGTCGGGCGATTTGCATGGGGGTGCGCTGTTGGAGGCTATTGGGAAGCTTGATGCCGGTGCGGAATTCGTGTTCCTTGGCGGCGACGAGATGGCGCGGTCGGCGGGGCATGAACCGCTGGTTCATTACCGTGAGATGGCCTATATGGGATTCAGCGAGGTGCTGCGTAACCTCGGGAAAGTGCTCGGCAATCTGAAACGAGCCAAGGAGGAGATTGCACGGTTCCGGCCTGATGCCGTGATACTGATTGATTATCCGAGCTTTAACCTGAAGCTGGCGCGGTATGCGTATGGGCTGGGAATCCCGGTTTATTACTATATATCTCCTAAAATCTGGGCTTGGAAGGAATGGAGGGTGAAGGATATAAGGCGTTATTGCCGCAAGGTGCTTTCGATTCTGCCGTTTGAGGTGGAATTTTACGGGAAGCATGGCATGGCGGTGCAGTATGTGGGTAACCCTTCGGTGGAGGAGGTGTCACGGCGCGAGGCCGCACTGCCTTCGCGTGAGGATTTCTTCAAAAAATGGAATCTCCCCGCCGACCGCCCTTTGCTGGCACTTGTGCCCGGGAGCCGGATGGGGGAAATTCGCAATAATCTACCTGTGATGGAGGAGGTTGCCCGACGCTTTCCGCAATTCCAGCCAGTGATTGCGGGGGCACCCGGCATAGACGATGGTGTTTACGGGCAGTATTCATCCTATCCTGTGGTTGAGGGGGCAACGTTTGAGCTTGTGCGTAATGCCGGGTGTGCGTTGGTGACATCCGGCACTGCCACGCTGGAGACTGCATTGCTGGGAACTCCGCAGGTGGTGTGTTATCGCGGCAGCGGCAGCAAGCTGTTCCACGACATTATGAAGCATGTGATTAAATGCCCGTTCGTGTCGTTGCCGAATCTGATAGCCGGCAAGGAGGTTGTGCCTGAATTACTGATGCACATGTGCAACCCCGACAGGGTTTCATTGGAATTATCGAAGATATTGCCGGGGACTGCCGGGCGCGACGAGATGTTGCGCGGCTATGCACGGATGCGCGGAAGGCTCGGGAACTCCGATGCCGCAGCGACTGCCGCAGCGGCCATAGTAAGCGACATGTGATGACCGTGGTGTCATTCCCCCTTTGGCTCGTAGGCTCCAAGGGTCGGGGCATCGGTTGAGCGGAGGGTGCCGAAGCGGTCGGTGGCTGTGGCCGGATGGGTTAGTTCGGGGTCACCGGCACCGATTGCGGGTGAAGCCGTTTGGAGGCGGTAGTCAAATTTATATGCCTCGCGGTCGGTGAAATAGAGCGGGTCTTTTTCCCACAGGCAATTTATGAAATGTTCGTCGTTGCTGCCGTTGGATTTCAACAGGCAGTTGCGAAGATATATCCCGGTGTTGTCAAGGTCGCCGTGGCTAAGCTCGGTACCGTTACCGTAGATGATTGAGTTTGAGAAGTCTGCAACGAGATATGGCGATTCGGCGTTGTCGGAATCGGCGTTGTCTTCATTTATGTGACCGAACTGCACTGCGGGGCCTCCAAGGGCTGTGAAAAGGTAATAGTTGGCGAAGGTGCAGTGGTTGAACAAGTGGGTGCCGCCGACAAGCCGAACGATGCCGAGCGATGCGTCGGTGAGTTCGCATCCGGCGGCTTCGATGTCGGAATGGATGGCTTCGATGACGTAGCCCTTGGTGTTGCGCACCTGTGAGTTGAACATGCGGAGCGCGGGGCTGTTGCTCCCTGTGGCCACATGTGTAAGCCGCAATCCTTCGGCGGAATTGCGGATGGATGCGTGGGAGATGACGTTGGCCGACGATGTTGGGCTGAATTCGATTCCGCGCCATTGTCCCGACATTATTTCATAAGGGATTGCGGCGGCAACGAAGCCGAAACGGTCGCCGGTCATGGACACGGGCTGTTCCGAAGTGCCTTCCACATTGAGCGTGCCGTGAACCACGATGCGTGCGTCGTCGTGAAAAAAGATTTCTGTCCCTGCGGGGATGGTGAGGGTCGCGCCCTGCTCCACAACGAGACTGTCGAACACTTGATAGGGCTTGTCGGATGCAAGACGTGTGTCGGTGCTGTAGCGTGTGTTCCCTTTCAGGCGCGTTACGTCGCGCCCTGTGGCTTTTACCGGCAGCTTGTTGCTTACGCCGTTGGTCTGGAATTCTATGTGCGAAATCAAGTCGACGGCCATGTTGCGGCCGTTCTCGGGGAGGGTAGCCTCTACGAAAATGAAAATTGAATCCTGCTGGCGTATTTCAACGTTGTTGAATTCGCGTCCGCTCATGCCGTCGACATTGAGGCGGAAATGCCCTGCGGGGTCATCGGCAAATGCGATGCGGCTGATGTTCAATCCTTTGTTGTGGCGGTTATAGACGATAAAACGCTGTGTGGGTGATGCGTCGAGGGTAAACAGGTTGCCGAGGCGTACGGTGTCGGTGGAGAAGGTCGGCTGGTCTGACGGCGAGTCGGTGAAACTGTCCTCTATACATGAACTCAATGCCACCGATACAAGGAGAATCGTGGTTATGAGTGTGAATATGTGTCGTAAGGTTTTCATAGTCAATGTTATCTTGAAAGCCTGCTTGAATGGGATTCCATTGATGTGAATTTGAGCAGGCTCTTGGATTTAACGTGTTGATGTGAAGTGTTATTGCCTTATTCATTTGGTTTTGCAGGTCTTAACATACGGATGAATTTGTATTTGCGGGTTGAAATTCGTAATTTTGTAACGCAATAAATTGCGTTATAATCAGTTATTAGATATAATACTTAGGATTTATCGATGAAACACATATCACACACTTTCCTGTCGTTTCTGATTTTTATGGCATGTGTGGTGCCGGGGGCATCCGCCCTGACGGTTGCCACTGAACCCGGAGGTTTGGCTGATGCCGTGGGGGATGCGTTCGGTGCATTCGAACTGACTGTGACCGGGGCGGTGGATGCGAGCGATTTCGATTTCATATCGGAAAAAATGCCGGCACTTCGGTCGCTTGACCTCGGAGGAGCCGTTATCTCCGCTTATGACGGTGCGCCGACTTTGACAGGCCGCACGTCAAGCCCGGCAAATGTGTTGCCTGACTGTGCGCTGATGCTCCCGCAATTGAAACAGCTGGCTCTTCCCGCTGACCTGGAGGCTATCGGAGACGGAGCGCTCGGTGGCTCGGGGATTACGGATGTGGTTATTCCGGCAGGAGTGAAATCCATCGGTGTGTCGGCTTTTGCAGAATGCAAGTCGTTGAAAGCTATCAGCGTGCCTGAATCAGTCGGCACTTTGGGCGCAGGTGCATTCAAAGGATGCACGGCTCTTTCCACTGCTGTTATACAGGCTGCCGTGCCGGAGGTGCCGGATGAATTGTTCATGGGTTGTGTAGGGCTTGCCGAAGTACAGGTGCCGCCCACGGTAAAGGCGATTGGCAATGATGCCTTTAACGGATGTCTGTCGATGTCGGCGTTCGTTTTCCCAACGTCGCTTGTCTCGATTGGTGACAGGGCTTTCTACGGGAGCGGTATCGCCACGGCCGATTTTGGCGTGTGCAGCAATCTGAAGAGCATAGGGGGCTGGGCGTTTGCCGATTGCAATAGCCTGGCGACGGTTGATTTCAACCCGTCTGTTTCCTCAATAGGCACAGGCGCGTTCTTCAACGATGCCTCGCTGATGATGGATGTGTTGCCTGCACAGGTCACCAAAGTCCGTGATTTTGCATTCCGTGGAATCGGCGGAGGCAATAAGGAATTGGCGGTTGCTGAAGCCGTCGATTCAATCGGTGCTTATGCGTTCGCAAACTGGTCGCATGTGCAGAAACTTGTGTTGCCGGAGTCGCTTGAATATATCGGTGACGGAGCCATGGCAAATTGGACAGCACTTGATTCTATTGTGGCCGAAGCCCCGGTGAAAGTGCCGGCACTTGGTGCCGATGTGTGGCGCGGAGTGGCACAAAAAGATGTGAAACTGGTTGTACCGTTGGCGCTCATGGGGGATTATGAGGCAGCCCCGCAATGGAAAGAGTTCGATGTGACATCCAAGGATCTTTCCACTCGAATCGACATCACCGATGCGGCGGTTGCCACCGATGGTGTCACGGCGCGTTTCAGCGGTATGATGCTGGATATCGATGCGCCGGTTGATATCGTGGATGTCACCTTGTTCGACATCCGGGGGCGTGGCTATCGCTTTCAGGTGCAGACAGACGGTGAACATGCCAGTGTGGATACATCGGCCTGGAATGCACCTGTCATGATAGTGCGTGTCTTGCTATCGGACGGCACTGTGGCTGCGCTGAAGCTCTCGCGCGGTCATTGACCGAACCCATATCCCGCGAGCGATGACCCGGAAGAGCCGTTTCGTGTCCTCTTTTTGGCCGCGGCGTTTCGGGCGATGTTACCGGCGGCATCCGAGGCACGGATTGCGACACGGCGTATTTTGCCGGAGATTGTCTTGGGGAGCTCGTTGACAAACTCAACCACTCGCGGATATTTGTAGGGCGCGGTGACACGCTTTACATGGTTCTGGATTTCGCGTATCAGTTCCGGCCCTGCCTTTTTCACATATTCCTTGGCGAGTACTATGGTGGCTTTGACAACCTGTCCGCGAACTTCATCGGGAACAGCTGTGATTGCGCATTCCACCACGGCAGGGTGTGTGAGACATGCGCTCTCCACCTCGAAGGGGCCTATGCGGTAGCCCGACGACTTGATTACATCGTCTTTTCGACCCACGAACCAAAAATAGCCGTCGTCGTCCATCGAGGCGACATCGCCTGTGTGATACAAACCGTCGTGCCAGGCTTGCGAGGTGAGTTCAGCGTCGTCGAGATACCCTTGGAAAAGTCCGGTGGGTTTTTCTTTCCCCTGCGGTATGCGGATTACGATTTCGCCTTTCTCCCCCGGGGATGCCTCCGTCCCGTTGTCACGGGCTATGTAAATGTCATATTGCGGATTGGGTTTTCCCATTGAACCTGGTTTCGGTGTCATCCAAGGGAAATTCCCCACGGTGAGGGTTGTCTCGGTCTGCCCGAATCCCTCCATCAGCGGTATGCCTGTCAGTTCTTTCCATCGGTCAAATACGCTGGGATTCAGCGCTTCCCCGGCTATGGTGCAATAGCGCAGCGAGGAAAGGTCGTATTTGCTTACATCCTCATGTATAAGGAATCGGAACACGGTGGGTGGAGCGCAGAAGGAATTGATATGGTATTTCTCCATCATGTGCAACAGGTCGGCCGCGTTGAATTTCTCGAAGTCATAGACGAATACGTCGGCTCCGGCGAGCCATTGCCCGTAGAGCTTCCCCCATACGGCCTTGCCCCATCCGGTGTCGGCGAGGGTCAGGTGCAGGTCGCCTTTGCGCAGGTTGTGCCAGTAGGATGCGGTGACTATATGCCCCAGAGGATAGGTGAAATCATGTGCAACCATTTTGGGTTCCCCGGAGGTGCCTGATGTGAAGTAGAGCAGCATGGTGTCATTGTTGTTGTTGGGACGGGAGGGACGGCGGAATTCCGGGGCTTTTTCTATGCCGATATTGAAATCGAGCCATCCTTCGGGAACGTCAGGGCCGGTGGATATCACCCACTCCACGCTCGGACAATGCGGCAGTGCCTTGTTGATGTGCGTGGTGATGATTTCGTCGCCGGCGGCCACAATGGCCTTTATACGGGCGCGTTGGCAACGGTACTCCACATCCTCCTCGGTAAGAAGGTGGGTGGCGGGGATGGCTGTTGCTCCGAGTTTGTGAAGTGCTATGATAGATAGCCAGAACTGGTAATGACGTTTGAGCATGAGCATCACGCGGTCGCCGTGGCCTATGCCGAGCGATTGGAAATAGGCGGCTGTGCGGTCGGTCAGCTGTTTCATCTCGCCGAAAGTGAATCTCCGCTCCTCGCCGTTTGCGTTAGTCCAGAGCAGGGCTTCGCGTTGCGGTTCCTCTTCAGCCCATGCATCGACCACGTCGTAACCGAAATTGAAATCCACGGGTACGCGCAGTTTGAAGTGTGCGGCGAAATCCTCATATCCCCTGAATTCTGTCTTGTCAAGAAATCTTTCAATCATAAGCAGTTGTGTGTTGTATGCGTCCCTTCTGGTTGAACGTATGTGCGCGGAAAGAGCGGGGACGTTGTGTTGAAACCTATTGGACTGTTCTTGCGAACTCAAATTAAATAACGGCTGCAATTTACAAAAAAATTTTTGCAATGTGCAATCGGTTGCATTGTTTAATGTTTTGCACAAACGGACTTAACTCGTGTTAAATATATGCCGAACATGTTTTATTAAAGCGCATTACACTACTTAATTCATTCGATTTAGCTATCTTTGCAATGATATAAACTAAGCAATGATGGTTGCCGAACAAAAATTTACGCATATAGATTGTTTTGCCGGGCCTGGCGGTATATGCACCGGTCTGAATGCTGCTGGATTCAATACACTTGTTGCAATAGAATATATCAAGACTTGTTGTGACACCTATAGTGCGAATCATCCGGATGTACATGTTATACATTCGGATATAAGGGACGTGGCTGCATCGGATATTATGCCGTATATACCCTATGGGGGGGTCGATTTGGTTACATCGGGGATGCCTTGTGAAACATTCTCGACTGCGGGCAATACATCAAGGTCTTTCTATGATGAAAGACAATTTCTGTTCAGGGAAGGGATACGCATTGCAAAGATTTGTAATGCCAAATTGCTGCTGTTTGAAAATGTACCTGCCATCACATCGAAAAAAACACAAAAAGATTCCGATACGCTAATTGTAGATGTGCTGAAAAAGGAATTGCGTGAGTCGGGATATTCAAATTTCATTGAAATTGTGTTAGATGCGACAAACTTTGGTGTGCCACAAAAGCGGAACCGATATTTTATTTTGGCAGCTCGCGATGAAAGAATGCGTCTATCCGGTCCCAAGCCGACTGCTAATAGCGTGACTACCGTGAGAGATGCATTCATGGGATTGCCGGACGTGGTCCCTAACACGACAATTCCGCCTACCGAATATATCACTGGAGAAAGTGAATATTCAGCATTGCTTAAAAATAATTCATTTTGGCGTAGGGGGGATGGCTCTCAAACGGAATTGCTGTTGCAGTCTCCAATGAAACACCGGGGTCATACAATTCGTAGGTTTGAATTGCTGAAGCCTGGAGAGGGGCTTAAAGACCTGTTTGAACGGTTTTCTAAAGAAGATATTGCCACTTTGCAAAAGGCTCGGGTGCTCCCCAAGAAGATGTTTATAAAGAGGAATGTCAGACTGAAACTGGATGAACCGTCATCGACTGTTACGAGCCATTGTCTGGATGAATTTGTTCATCCTACGTCTAACAGGGCTTTGACTGTACGGGAGTGTGCACGATTGCAATCGTTCCCAGACTCTTATATTTTTCATGGACCGTTTCTTGTGCCGCATATAGACCGTACTGTTCAAGACAAATATGAACAGATAGGGGATGCCGTTCCACCGCTTCTGGCATATGCATGGGGGATTCATATAATAGATATATTGAAATCGACTGAATGATGGATGCTGAGATTAAACGGTATTGCGTTGAAACGTATAGGGGATTTTATAAATCGGAATATAGCAGGTTGTTATCAGAAATATCCGATGCGGAGGGAGCTGTTTTAAACGATGAACGGTTGAATCGCATTGAGGCGGCTGCCCAGAAATATGCGATTAAGCAATCTATAATCCATGGCATGAGAGCTTATCCCAATCATGTTTCGTTGTTATGGCATTCGATTTATGAGGCTCATGTTTATCGCAAATCAGGTGTTGATGATTTGAAAATAATTCGTGAGGTTGTGAGTGCTGACCAGAGTTGGAAAAAATCCAGTGGTCATGCATTCGAAGAAGTGATAAGGGAACTTGCGACAGATGCCATGGGCGATTTGCCTGTCAGATTCATCCTTCAGCGTGAATTGAATACGTTGATAAAAGCTGATGAAATAGCCAATGAACCCAGAGATATAAGCTGGCTCAAGGAGCAGGTCAAAGGAAATATCTTTGATTTGTTTGCGATAGCAATGGTCGGAGGAAAGAAGTTCTGTTTTGGCTGTGTCCAGTGTAAAACAAGCATTCGTGATCGGGTGACACGTGACCGTGAACCTTCGATCCATGCTATGGATAGCTATTTTTGGAGCATTGTTTTTGTGCTTGATGGTGAATTCTTACGTAATCCAAAATTTCATCATATGGTTAATGGAGGGTCGAAGGAATTCCCGTCCAATGGGTGGCACGGAATGTATGATGTATCTTCGCAATTCAATGTCGGACGTATATATTCCCTTGACCATGATTTTGAATTACTGCGCAAACATTCACAAAAGGCATTGAATGATTGGATTACACAGCGCCAATGGTTCAACCGCGAATGGATTGCTGAATGACATTAATGATGAATATATCCATTATCCATGGAAGAAAACTATATAGTTTCGGCGCGTAAATACCGCCCGTCGACATTTTCATCGGTCGTGGGGCAGAAGGCGCTTACGGCCACGCTTCGCAATGCGATAGCTACCAATCGGTTGGCTCACGCCTATCTGTTCTGCGGTTCGCGCGGGGTGGGGAAAACGTCGTGTGCGCGCATCTTCGCCAAGACCATCAATTGTGAGCATCCAACTCCCGAAGGTGACCCTTGCAACGAATGCAGCTCGTGCCGCCAGTTCAACGAGAACCGCTCGCTCAATATCCTGGAACTTGACGCGGCATCGAACAACAGCGTGAACGACATCCGCGAACTGACCGACCAGGTGCTGGTGCCCCCTACGGAGGGACGCTACCGTGTGTTCATCATCGACGAGGTGCACATGCTTTCACAGGCGGCGTTCAACGCATTCCTCAAGACACTGGAGGAGCCGCCGTCGTATGTGGTTTTCATTCTTGCCACAACCGAGAAGCATAAGATTATCCCCACTATCCTGTCGCGTTGCCAGATTTATGATTTCAGCCGCATAACGATTGCAGATATAATCGACCATCTTCAGTATGTGGCATCGCAGGAGGGGATAACAGCCGAACGAGCGGCACTGAATGTGATTGCGCAGAAAGCCGATGGTGCCATGCGCGACGCTCTTTCCATATTCGACCAGGTGGCAGCCTCGTCGCGGGGAAACATCACTTATCAGTCGACCATCGACAATCTGAATGTGCTCGACGAGCGGTATTACTCACGGCTCCTCGAGGCGTTCCGCAGCGGGAATGTCCCCCAGGCGTTGATGGTCTATAAGGATGTGCGTGAGCATGGTTTCGACTCGCATTTCTTTGTCAACGGGCTTGCGCAGTATCTGCGTGACCTTATGGTGGCGCGCGACCCTGCCACATTGCCGCTCCTCGATGCCGATGATTCCGTCAAGGAGCTTATGGCCAAGCAGGGTGCGGAAATGCAGCCGGAATTTTTTTATGCGGCCATGAGTCTTTGCAACGATGCCGACCTTGCTTACCGTCAGGCATCCAACAAGACGTTTCTTGTCGAGCTGCTGCTCATCAAATTGTGCCAACTATGCGGCCCCTCCCACGGTTATAGTGGCGACGGAGAGGGGCGGAAATTGCAGAAGATAGAGCCGGTTGCTCCGGCTGCTTCTGTCGCCACGGCTCCAGCACCGGCGGTAGCCCGTGAACCGGCGAAAACTGGTGCGGAACCGGCGTTGGGGACTGCACAGGCGCAACCTAAGCCGCCGATGGTGCAAGGTTACAAGACGCCACATGTGGCGTCTCTACGTGCGTCGGAGCCGAATGCAGCTTCGGCAGCGGCACGGCGTTCCACCCGGGGGCATGTGTCGATGGCATCGGCCATGCAGCCTAAGGCCGTGGAGGAGAGGGCTTCTGTAGCTTCTGCCGCGCCTGTAAACCGTAGTGCATTCACCCCGGAGCAGGTGCTCGACCTTTGGGAACGCTATATGGCGGCCAACCCCAAGGCGCATTTGCTGGTCAACACCATGCGTGCGCACCAGCCCCGGCCGGCAGGTGACGCGGAGAATCCTGAATTGTATGTTGTCACGGTGGTTAACCCCGGTCAGGTGGAACTGCTTAGCCAGGAGAAACCCGTCTTGCTTCCGGCGTTCCGACGTGTGCTCTGTAACGACTACTTCGATTTCCGCATCGAAGTTGACGAGAATGCCGCCGCTCCCACTGCCTGGTCCGACCGTGATGTGCTCAACCACATGGTGGAGCAATCGCCCCACCTCGCCCAATTCATAGCCGACTTCAAGCTCACCCTCTCTTAACCTCCGATGCCGTGATAATGGCCACATGCCTGCAAGGAACCGGCCTTATTTTAACATTAAATTAACTAAGTGTTGGTTGCACCATGCAAAAATTCCAGATTTTTGCATGGTGCAACCAACAAATATGGATGAATAGATTTAAATGATTGAGCGGGGGAGGGCGGCGGGGAGGGTTTCGGGGAGGGTGGGGTGGGAGTGGACGGTGGAGGTGAGGGTGGCGGCGGGAAGGCGGGCGGAGAGGGTGAGGGCGGCTTCGGCGATGAGGTCGGCGGCATGGGGGCCGCAGATGTGGCATCCGAGGAGCAGGCCGGTGCCGGGGGCGACGATGGTCTTGACGAGACCGTCGGTCTCGCCCATGGTGACGGCTTTGCCGTTGGCGCGGAAGAATGATTTGCCACAGGTGTAGGGGATGCCCTGTTCCTTGCATTGCTCTTCGGTGAGGCCGACCATGGCACATTCGGGCATGGTGAACACGGCGGAAGGGATGACTGAAAGGTCGGTGTTATCTCCCATGACAAATGCTGCCTGCGCCGATGCTGCGTGTGCCAACTGGCAGATTCCGTTGCAGTCGCCCACGGCATATACACCCGGGACATTGGTCTCGAAACGTGTATCCACGGCAAAGCCTTTTCGTGTAATCTCGAAACCGGCTTCAGCGGATCCTTCGGGGATGACGGCACGGCGGCCTACCGCCATAAGAACGGTCTCGGCCTCGACGGAGCGTTCTTTCCCTTTTGCTGTGAAATTGACCTTGCGGATTATTCCCTCGGTGACTTCGATGGATTGCACTTCTGCTGACAGTTCGAATTTGATGCCACGGCGTTGCAGAGTGGTGCGCAGCCGCTTGGCAATTTCCTTGTCAAACGGTGGCAGGATTTCCTTGCAGTATTCGATTACGGTGACTTCCGTTCCGAAAGCAGCGAAAATGGAGGCAAATTCCATGCCGATTACCCCGCCGCCGATTACCGCCAATGAAGCCGGTATTGTCGTTATGTCGAGCATTTCGGTGGAGGTCAGACACAGGTCTGCTCCGGGGATGGGCAGGCGTGCCGCTTCAGAACCTGTGGCGATGAGTATTTTAGGCGCGGAAAATCTTTGCTCGCCCACAGTAATCTCTTTGGGGGTGATGAAGCTGGCTGTGCCGTGGAGAACTTCGGCATTGGCTGTCACTGCGGCAACACCCTCGCGCAATTGCTCCACGATGGTATTTTTGCGGGCGACAATTGTCGGCATGTCGGGCGTTACGGCTCCTTCCGGCAATATGATTCCGAATTCGGCTGCGGAGGTCGCGGTAGCAGCCACTTCGGCCGAACGGCAGAATGCCTTGGTGGGGATGCACCCCCGGTTGAGGCATGTGCCGCCAAGATGGTCTTTTTCAATGAGCAACACTTTCTCGCCTCGGTTTGCTCCGATGGCGGCGGCCTCGTATCCGGCAGGGCCGCCGCCGATTATTATGCAGTCGTGGGTCATCGTCAGTTGAGCTGGTCGAATGTGGTTACGGGGTTTAATGCTGCGGCTGTGTCGTCGGGATGCGTGATTGGGGTGTTGTGCGGGGCAGAGAGAACTGCTTCTGGGGTTTCGCGTGCCTCGCGTGCGATGTCGTGCATCACGGCGATGAAATCGTCGAGTGTCTCCTTGCTCTCGGTTTCTGTAGGCTCAATCATGAGCGATTCATGGAAAAGGAGCGGGAAGTAGATTGTGGGGGCATGGTAGCCATGGTCGAGCAACCGTTTGGCAATGTTGAGTGTGGTCACTCCGGTTGACTTGTCCTTGAGTCCGTCGAACACGAATTCATGCTTGCATATGCAGTCGATGGGGAGCAGATAATCGTCCTTGAGGCACTCTTTCACGTAGTTGGCGTTGAGGGTGGCCAGCGGGCCCGCTTGCATCAGGCCTTCGGAACCGAGCGACAGAATGTAGCCCAATGCCCGCGCCTGTACTGCGAAATTGCCGAGGGTTGCAGAGATGGAGCCAAGGGCGGTTTCTGTTGCGGTGAGGCGGAATGTCTCTTTCCCGTCGGACTCCGTGAATTTTTCCACACGCGGGTTGGGCAGGAACTGTTCCAGTCCGGCACGTACCCCGACAGGCCCGGAGCCGGGCCCCCCGCCGCCGTGCGGGGTGGAGAAGGTTTTGTGCAGGTTGATGTGCATCACATCGAATCCCATGTCGCCGGGACGGGCCACGCCGAGCATTGGATTGAGGTTGGCTCCGTCGTAGTACATCAGTGCACCGGCTTCGTGGGCGAGACGTGCTATTTCGGGGATGTTACGCTCGAACAGCCCCAGGGTGTTGGGGTTGGTCATCATCACTGCCGCCACGGTGCTGTCGAGCAGGGGGCGGAGGTCGTCTACATCGACCGTGCCGTCGGGACGGCTTTTCACTTCCACCACCTCCAGTCCGGCAACTGCTGCCGAGGCGGGATTGGTTCCGTGGGCGGAATCGGGCACTATCACCTTGCGCCGCCCGGTATCGCCGCGTGAATCATGGTAGGCACGGATCACCATAAGCCCTGTAAGCTCGCCATGCGCTCCTGCGAACGGGTTGAGGGTGAATTCCGCCATACCACCGATTTCCGATAGCGCGCGTTGCAGCGTGTGGTACAGCCGGAGGTTCCCTTGTGAGGCATAAGCGGGGGTGGCGGGGTGTGATGCCGCGGACATCGGGTGGCCGGCAATCTCTTCGTTGATTTTCGGGTTGTACTTCATTGTGCACGAACCCAAGGGATAAAAGCCTGTGTCCACGCCGAAATTGTTGTTCGACATGTTGTTGTAATGGCGCACAACGCTAAGTTCATCGCATTCCGGCAGCGACAGGGGCGTTTGCCGAAGCAGCGTGCCGGGTATTGCAGGGGCTTTCTCGCCGTTGTCAGGGATGGGATTGCCCTCCATATGGTTGTCGGGGAGGCGGTATCCGCGCCGTCCGGGTCGTGAAATCTCAAATACCAGTTTCCCGTATAATTCTCTGTTCATGACTAATGGAGTATTTGCGTTAGAGACTTCTGTAGATTTCCACGAGGCGGTCCACGTTCTGGCGTGTCTGCATTTCGGTGGCTGCCATCAGCAGGCAATTGTCGCCCACCTTGATTCCCGGCAGGATTCCGGCTTCGTCGATGCACCTTCGGATGAAGGTGTCGATGTCGCACTCCGTTTCAAGCAGGAACTCGTTGAGGAACGGGCGGTCGGGATACTTCAGGCGGCATCCTCCGGCGGCAGTGAGTGACTGGAGCATGTAGCAAGCCGTCTGATGTCCTCGATAGGCCACTTCCCGCAGTCCGGCGGTGCCGAGCAGACTCATGTAGGCTGATACATAGAGTGTCATCAGCCCTTGGTTGGAGCAGATGTTGGATGTGGCCTTGTCTCGCCGGATGTGCTGTTCGCGTGCCTGGAGAGTGAGCACGAAACTGCGCCGGCCTTTATCATCGGTCGTTGCGCCGACGATACGGCCCGGCATTTTGCGCATAAGAGCTTTGGTGGCGCACAGGAAACCCAGATAGGGGCCACCGAAACTCAAGGGTATGCCGAGCGACTGGGCATCGCCGCAGGCTATGTCGGCACCCCACTCACCGGGTGTGCGCAGTGTAGCCAGGTCGGCGGCTATGCAGTTCATTATCAGTAACGCCTTGCGGGCGTGCACCATGTCGGCAATGCCGGAATAGTCTTCAATGATACCGTAGTAGTTGGGCAACGGCAGTATAACACCGGCCACGTCGGAGTGCGTGTCGAGCAGCCCGGCAAGATGCTCCTTGTCTGTCGCTCCGTCAAGTTCGCGAATGGTGTTGACTTCCACCTGGTGATAGCGGGCATAAGTGTCAACCACCCTGCGCACTGCCGGATTCAGGGTTGCCGACACCAGGATGCGGCGGCGTTTGCGCACGGATGCAACGGCCATCATCATTGCTTCGGCAGTGGCGGTGGCTCCGTCATACATCGAGGCGTTGGATATGTCCATCCCTGTCAGGCGCGCCATCATAGTCTGGTACTCGAAGATGTATTGCAGTGTTCCCTGCGATATTTCCGGCTGGTAAGGGGTGTAGGCCGTGAGGAATTCCGAACGACCGATTACAGACGTTGCTGCGGCAGGTACATAATGGTCATAGAAACCGCCTCCGGCAAAGCAAACGCTTATGTTTTTGTTGTCCTTTGCCAGGTTGTTGAAGAAACCGCGCACTTCTGTCTCGCTCATTTCGGCGGGCAGATTGTAGGGTGCCTTCAGCTTAAGTTCGTCGGGGACATCGCTGTAAAGGTCGCGAAGTTCTTTCATGCCGCATCGTGCAAGCATCTCCTCGATTTCAGCAGGGGTATGTGGAAAATATCTGTGCATGGGAAACTGCTGTGTTAGGGTTTGTCTGTGTGGGCGGGGTAGGTTGTGTTTGTTGCTCCCGCTATTTTTCGCAGAACGCGCGGTAGGCATCCTCGTCCATGAGGCCGTCGAGCTGCGAGGGGTCGGAGAGACGAATTTTCACAATCCAGTTGGCTATGGCGTCCTGGTTGACCAGGCGCGGGTTCTCCTCAAGGGCTTCGTTGATTTCAACTACCTCTCCGCTAACGGGTGAAATAAGGTCGGAGGCTGCTTTGACGCTTTCGATTGCGCCGAACTCCTCACCGGCCTCAAACTCGTCGCCAACTTCCGGCATATCGACATAAACCACGTTGCCGAGTTGCTTCTGTGCGTAATCGGAAACGCCGATAAAACCATATTCACCTTCCTGACGCACGTATTCGTGGGTTTCGCTGTAACGTATCATAGTTTTTAGTTATTAGTTGTTAGTTTTTAGTTATTAGAGCCTTACTTCTCCCTTTTTTCTTCTTATTTCTTGCTTCTCACTTCTTATAAGATTTCTTATAGAATTTCTTGCCTGTGACCGCGCAGGGGAATGTTTTGCGGCGGATTCGCACTTTCAATGGAGTTCCCATGGCGGCATAACGGGCATCTATGAGAGCCATTGCAATGCTCTTGTCGAGCGATATTGAATGGTAGCCGGTTGTTACATGGCCAATGACCTCGTCGGCTTCGTTGAGCACTTCATAGCCATGGCGCGGAATGGCTTTGTCTGCAAGTTCGAGGCCGACAACTTTCCGTTTTGCGCCTTCGGCTTTTTGTTTTGCCACGGCATCGCGTCCCATAAACGGGGCTTTTTCGAGTTTCACAAACATGGTCAGCCCGGCCTCCACAGGGGTGATGTCATCGTCCAGTTCGTCGCCGTAGAGCGGCAGTCCCACCTCGAAGCGCAGGGTGTCGCGGCATCCGAGTCCGCAAGGCTCGCACTGTCCGCTTGCCATAAGCTTTTCCCAAAAATCCACAATTACTTCATCTTCCGCATAGATTTCAAAGCCGTCCTCACCAGTGTAGCCGGTGCGGCTAATCAGGATGTCGTGGCCGTCAAGGTGCGTCTCCTTGAATGTGTAGAAGGTGAGGTCGGCACATGGAATGCCAAGCACTTCCTCCACAACCTTCTCCGCTTCCGGCCCTTGCACGGCAAGCTCGCTGACCACTTCGCTGACCAGCTCGAGGTCGATGCGGAACGGCATCCCGTCTTCGCGGTCAGGGTTGCTGTCGTTCATCCGCTCCTGAATCCATTCTTCGTCTTTGTCGATATTGGAGGCGTTGATGACAAGCAGATATTTGTTTTCGGAGAACTTGTAAACCAGCAGGTCATCGACAACACCGCCGTGGTCGTTGAGCATCATGCCGTAGAGGCATTGCCCGGGTTGGGCGGCGGTAACGTCGTTGGAAAATATGTAGTTGACGAAGCGGGTGGCATCATCGCCTGTGACCAAGACCTCCCCCATGTGCGACACGTCGAACACTCCGCAGGCCGACCGCACTGCATTGTGCTCCTCCACTATGCCGCGATACTGTATGGGCATGTCGAAGCCTCCGAACGGGCTCATCAGCGCGCCTTGTGAAGTGTGGTGGCCGTGAAGGCAGGTTTTCTTGTTTTCTTCCATTGTTTTCAGGTTTAAGGATTTGTGTCAAGAGTGGTGCCGCCCGGCGCGTTAAGTAGCAGGTCGGCAAACGCCTCGTTGGAGAGATTGTGGATTATTGATGACGTATCAATCCGGGTGAGGGCTTTTGTCAAGGCTTCGCGGGTGAGTTCACATCCTGTCAGCGGGGCAAGCAGTTGGCCGTCGAGGTCGCCTGTGACGAAAAAGTCGCCATGCAGCTCTATGGCCTCGATTCTTGGCGGCACATCCGGCGAAAGGCGCATGTCAACTGAAAATTCTCCGACCCCCTCAATCCGGCGGGGTGAGGCACAATGTTTTCGCGAGCCGTTGATCCATGCGGGATTGTAGTAGGATTGTTCTATTTCCCGGATTGCCGCTATATCTTCGTCAGTGAGCCGCTCGGAATCGTTGCACAATTCGCGTTTGGCAAAGTCTTTGAATCCTTGCAGAGCTATTGCGCAATGCTCGCGCACGGTGGTAACGTGCCTGCGCACAGAGGCTACACCTTTGGCATCGAGTTTGACCGCCGATGGGGTTATGGCCTGTGCCATTGTGGGGAGGTCGGCATCGTAGAGCATGGTTCCGTGAACGATGGCTCGGCTCAAGGGGTTGCCGCCGTTGCCCGGCGATGGCAGATTGACGTGGTAGAATGCGTAGCCGCTCACTTTTCGGTCGCCTATTAGAATGTCGTTGCGCCCCGAGGCCGTTGCTCCCTCTATGCCGAGCTTTTGCAGCATTGCCGCGACTTTCCCGGTGAAACGGCTGAAAGTGGTGGCAACGGCATCGGAGGTGGTTATGTGGCTGAACATAATGTTGTTGCGGTCGGCATATACGCAACCTCCGCCACTCTTGCGCCTGTAGGTCTGAATCCCTCTTTTTTTGCAGAAATCCAGGTTTACCTCCGTTTCAATCCGTTGGTTCCGACCGAAAATAACGGTCGGCGCCACCTGCCACATGAAAAAATATTCCCCGGAACCTTTTCGAGCCAGGAATTCTTCCATTGCCAGAAAGAAGGGCAGTTTCTGCTCTTCGGCGGCAAATCCTTCGGGAAGCTCAACGTGGGTCATGGCCTCACATGTTTTTATGATATAGTTTTTCAGCTTGGCATTAGCTCTCCAAAGATACGCACACTTTCCATCCCTTCCAAATTTTTCGGTTACAGATTTTGGAGATGTGGCTGCAAAACAGAAGTAGGGATGCCTTCATCGGTGGCAATCAGATGCGGTTGAGCAGTAGGATGCCTGTACAGGAAATCTCCTCAAGCAGATCCGGGCTCTTCAGGGATGACAACAGCGACAGGTCAAGTTCATATGGCAGAAGCAGGTTGTCGATATCGGATGACAATTGTGCGAGGTCAGACATGGTCAGCCTGTCTCCTTTCAGGGTTATATCAATGTCGGAGAACCGTTTGAAATTTCCTTTGGCTCTTGAGCCGTATAAAATGGCTTGCTCTACATTGCTGTTGGACGACAGGATGGATATGATGGCATCCAGTTCCTGTTGCAATAGGCCATATTTACTGTTGTTTAACGGCATCGTGGTTCGGTTGCTTTCAAGGCATATCATCGTTCATCCGGGTCAGCATCTCCTTTTCAAAATCCTTGAACAGGTTAAGGTAGGTATCCCTTACGCGTTGCCCGATTCCCAATGCGACTTCTTCGTCATATTTATGTGATGTGAGATTCCTGTCTTCTATCGTATTCATCCATGCCGGGTCGGAAATCAAGCCGGCTTTAAGGGCTTTCCTGATTGCCGAACGGGAGGCTATTATGTCGTTTTCGCCTTGATAAAGGAGATAGTCTTTCATAACCTTCCAAGCCATTTCCTGGGTGTATTCAAAGCGCTGGATGATGGAATCTTCGTATATCCGCAATGTTATGTTGTCCACAGGGAGTATCGCATTGAGGTGTTCCACGACTTCTTCCAGCCGCAGAAGTGCATTCCTGTAATTGTTGAACCGTTGAATCCAGCGCAGAGTTGCCATGTTAAACAAAAAGTCGAAGGTTGATACCACTGATGCAAAAATAGTGTTTTATATCGGATGCGGCAAATGTGCTGTAAAGTAATTTGTGCTATTCTGATTCAGGATTGATGGAGATGGTTAGGGGGATGGCATATTTTGAATCTGCCTAAATTGTAGTATCTTTGCATTAAACAAGCTCTAAATTATCATGAGATTTGGGGATATGATGTTATGGAACAGGAGGAATTCGACATACATAACAGCGCGGTGGAGCGCGACGGCGACTACGAACGGGCTTTAAGGCCGGGACGCTTCGAGGCGTTCGCCGGGCAAGAGAAGATTGTGGAAAACCTGCGGGTGTTCGTGGCGGCTGCGCGTATGCGCGGCGAGCCGCTCGACCACTTGTTGCTTCACGGCCCTCCCGGGCTTGGAAAGACAACGTTGTCGGCAATCATAGCCAATGAACTTGGGGTGGGCTTCAAGGTCACTTCGGGGCCTGTGCTCGACAAGCCCGGCGACCTGGCCGGCATCCTTACGTCGCTTGATGAGAATGATGTACTTTTCATAGATGAAATCCATCGTCTAAGCCACACGGTGGAGGAATATCTCTACTCGGCTATGGAGGATTACCGCATCGACATCATGATTGACAAGGGTCCCGGTGCGCGGTCGGTGCAGCTGTCGCTGTCGCCGTTCACACTGGTTGGCGCGACAACACGCAGCGGTCTGCTCACACCGCCGTTGAGGGCGCGTTTCGGCATCGACTGCCATCTGGAATATTACGACCACGAAGTGCTGGAACGCATTATCCTTCGGTCGGCCAGGCTGCTTGGGGTGAAGTGCAGCGGCGAGGCGGCTCACGAGATTGCCATGCGCTCTCGCGGCACGCCACGAATCGCCAACGCCCTGTTGCGTCGCGTGCGGGATTTTGCCCAGGTTAAGGGTTCCGGGGTGATTGACCCGGAGATTGCCCGCTACGGGCTGGAGGCTCTTAACATCGACCGCTACGGGCTGAATGAAATCGACAACAAGATTCTTCTTACGATGATTACCAAATTCCGTGGCGGCCCTGTCGGGCTTACCACTATCGCAACGGCTCTCGGTGAAGACCCGGGGACAATAGAGGATGTATATGAGCCGTTCCTGATAAAGGAAGGTTTCCTGAAGCGCACGCCTCGCGGCCGCGAGGTGACCGACCTGGCGTGGCATCACCTCGGGTTGCAGCATCCTTCGATGGGAGGATTATTTGAATAATAGAGACAAAAGGCAAAAAGAATTTTAGACCAAAGACAAAAAGACCAAAGAAGAAAAACGAGAAATGATATTTTATTCAGAAAAAGGAATTGAATACGATGGTTATCGTTTTTTTGAAAAGCAATTACTCTCCGAGGGTATTATCGCTTTCGTCTTTGGTCTAAAGTTCTTTTAGTCTTTTGTCTAAATAGAATGTATCATGGCCGGAATAAAAAGCTTGTTCAAGGACACGGCAATATATGGCATGAGCAGCATTGTGGGGAGATTCCTCAACTGGTGTCTCGTGCCGATGTATACATATTGCTTTGCGGAGGCGGAATATGGGGTTGTGACCAACCTGTATGCCTATGTGGCGTTGGTGCTTATTATCCTGACCTATGGAATGGAGACGGGATTTTTCCGTTTTGCCAACCATGAGCGTTGGACGAATCCCGGGCAGGTCTATACAACGGCACTGATGTCGCTTGGTGCCAGTTCAATGTTGTTTATAATCGCCGGATGTATCCTGTCGCCTGCATTGGCCGGCCGGCTCGATTGTGCCGACCATCCGGCCTACATATGGATGATGGTGATTGCTGTAGGGGCAGATGCCTACACGTCCATCCCGTTTGCCTATCTGCGTTATAGGAAGCGGCCAGTGAGGTTCGCCACTCTGAAGCTCGTAAATATCGCTCTGAATATCGCCCTGAACCTGTTTTTCATTCTTTTATGCCCGGTGATATGGCAAAATGCGCCGGAATGGATTGCATGGTTCTACGACCCGACTTTCGGGGTGGGCTACATATTTCTTGCCAACATGATCAGCTCACTCGCGACATTGCTCATGGTGGTGCCTGAAATCCTTGCGGAAAACTATGATTTCAATGGGAAGCTGTTGCGTGAGATGCTGCGTTATTCATTCCCGTTGCTCATTATCGGGATTGCGGGGATAATGAATCAGACCATCGACAAGATTCTGTATCCCATGCTCATAGAGGATAAGGCCGAGGCAATGTCGGGTCTTGGCATCTATGGCGCGAATTACAAGATTGCCATAGTCATGGTTATGTTCATACAGGCATTCCGCTTCGCCTATGAACCGTTCATTTTTGCACGCAACAAAGGGGAGGAGAAAGACGACAGGAAACGCGCCTATGTATCGGCCATGAACTGGTTCGTTATTTTCGGTCTGTTCATTTTCCTCGGTGTGATGTTCTATCTACCGGTTTTGAAATACTTCATTGCTCCGGCTTATTTCGAGGGGTTGCGTGTTGTGCCTATAATAATGATGGCGGAACTGTTTTTCGGGATTTTCTTTAATCTGTCGTTGTGGTATAAGGTTACCGACCGAACAATCTGGGGGACATGGTTCTCGCTTATGGGTCTTGCCATCACACTGGCCATTAATGTGATATTTGTGCCGCGCTACGGCTATATGGCCTGTGCCTGGGCTGCGTTCTGTTGCTACGGGGCAATGATGGTGGTGAGTTATCTTGTGGGTCGCGTGAAGCACCCTGTTGGCTACGATATTCCTCGTCTGTTAGCATATTTCGTGGTGGCTATGGGCTTGTGGGCATTATCGGGGCTTATCACCACTGGGGGGAACGCCTATGACTTTGCGATGCGGTTCCTGCTGCTTGTGGCCTACGGGGGGTGCGTCTGTCTGCTGGAGTTCAAAGGCTTGAAAATGCTTAGACGGAGATGAAAGTTGTATTCCTTAGCACTAACGATGCCCTCGGTGGCGCGGCCATAGTCACCAGGCGTCTTGTGGCTGCTTTGCGTGCCGACGGGGTGGATGCCCGTATGGTTGTGGGTGTAAGGCAAGGAAGTGAGCTGTGGGTTTCAGAAGTGGGGCAATTGAGGCGCAAACTGGCCAAGACGCTTGAGCGCGGAGAAATATTTCTGAACAACGGGTTTGACAGGGGTGATTTGTGGAAAGTCTCCACAGGGCGTTTTGGTGCCGATGTGTGTGGCCATCCGTGGGTTAAGGAAGCCGACATAGTGGTGTTGGGGTGGGTGAACCAGGGCTTCCTGTCGCTGACGCAGCTCCGTCGGTTGATGAAAAAGGGTAAACGCCTGGTGTGGTGGATGCACGACCTGTGGTGTGCCACCGGTATATGCCATCTTCCGGGTGAATGCACCCGATTCGAGCTTGGATGCGGCCGTTGTCCCTATCTCCATTGGGCGAAACGTCGTGGCGACCTGTCGCATCGGGCCTGGGTGGAAAAGATGAATATTTTAAGCGACAGCGGTATACGTTTTGTTGCCGTGAGCCGATGGCAGCGTGACATGGCCTTGCGCAGTTCGTTGTTACGTGATAAGGAGATTGTGGTGGTTCCACACGCGTTTCCCGTCGAGGAATATTACATCGAGCCGCTACAGGGGTTTGAATCTGAAAAGTTGCGGTTCATCACGAAGAATTACCGTAAAAAGCTAATCGTGATGGGGGCTGCGCGCCTTGATGACCCTGTGAAGGATTTCCCGATGGCCATACGCAGCCTGAATCTTTTTTTTGAACGCCATCCCGCCGAGGCGAATGATTTTGAAGCGGTGTTTTTCGGTGCACTGCGCAACCCCGGTGAACTTGCGCAGCTTAAATGTCCCTACCGTTGGCTCGGGACGCTTTCAGCCGATGAATTGCGACAGCTTTATTCCGCAGCTGCGGTTGTGCTTTCCACTTCGCGGTTCGAGACCATGGGTGCCACACTTATGGAGGGGATGGCTGCGGGTGCAACCCCGGTTACTTTCGGCCGGGGCGGCCAGAGCGACATTGTGACCCATGGCATCAACGGCTACATCGCCGATTACGGCTCCGCAGAATCTGTTGCTGACTGCCTTGCCCGTGCCCTATCGCGCCCCGTCTTTACCCGTGAGGCGCAGCACGCCTCCGTCGCCTCCCGCTTTTCCGCTGTTTCCGTCGCCTCCCGCTTCCGAAGCTTATTGCAGTTGTAGGCTTTTATCGGGATAATGGTTTTATCCGGCGGGCGGGAGCCGTGGAGATTATCAGTGGGACGGTCTCGAGGGTGACACCGCTGGTGTCGAGACCCATGGCATCTCGGTCGGATATGCCAAGGTGGCGCAGACGGTCGTGCAGGCGCAGAAGGAACGCCGCCCCCTTGCCGCAGTTGCTGGTGATGGAAAATATGCGGTTGAGGATGATAAAGCGGAAGTCGCCGGGGATGCCTGCATCACGCAATGAGGGATAGCTGCTGGTCAGGTCGAGTGTACCCTCGGCAACCATATCCTCGACAATCTGACGCAGATAGACGCTGACTTTTGGCTCCACCCTGAATCCGAGGCGCAGGGTCACGAAGAAAAATGTGTCGGGAACAATGGTGTCGACTTTGTATTCCAACGTGTCTGTGGCATCGGTGTGCTCTATGTGGATAACCCAATAGTGGTCGGCTCGTTTGGGCTGGCGGTTGATTATGGAATGCAATAGCTTTGATTCAATCAGCATCGGGTCCGGCGACCGGCTGAAATATATCACGTTTGATGCGAATTTAGGTATTTCCGTGTCGGCCTTGATGTTGGAAATCAGCTTGGTGCATTCTGCAAGCGGGCGGAAGTCAATGAAAGAGTTGCGGATGTGTGTGGAGTTGCGCCACACAATCATCACGAACGCCACTATCCCTGCAATCACTATTGTGAACCATCCTCCGTGGAGAAACTTGAATAGGTTTGCCGCGAAGAACAGGCTTTCGAGTGTGGCAAAGAAAATCAGGAACAGGGCGCATAGCCAGCGGCTTACGCCATGGTGGCGCAGATAGAATGTGAGCAGCACCGTGGTCATGAGCATGGTGATGGTTATTGCCAGCCCGTAGGCGGCCTCCATATGGGCGGAATTGCGGAAAAGGGCAACTGTGATAAGGCAACCGGCAAGGAGTGTCCAGTTCACTGCCGGTATGTAGAGCTGCCCTTTTTCGGTGGTAGGGTATTTTATCTTGAGCCTCGGCCAGAAATCGAGGTTTATGGCTTCGGAAAAAATGGTGAATGAACCGCTAAGGAGTGCCTGGCTCGCGATGATGGCTGCACCTGTGGCCATGACTACACCGATTATGGTGAACCATGGTGGCATTATGCCGTAGAACGGGTTGACATCGGTTACCTGTACACCGTGTGCGATAATCCATGCTCCCTGTCCGAGATAATTGAGAATGAGCATGGCTTTCACGAAGAGCCAGCTGACGGAAATGTTAAGCCTTCCGCAGTGTCCGAGGTCGGAATATAAGGCTTCCGCGCCGGTGGTGCAGAGGAACACCGCCCCCAGAATGAGGAACCATCCCGGATAGTCAACCAAAAGTTTTATCGCCCACCATGGATTGAATGCCCGCCATATCCCGGGGTAGTCCCCCAGGTTGCAGCAGCCGAGCACACCCAGCATCAGGAACCATGCCAGCATGAATGGCCCGAAAAATCGGCCTATTTTTCCCGTCCCCGCCTGTTGCATGATGAATATGCAGCAGATAATCAGCACTACAACAGGCACGACCGGCACCTCCGGGGCGACTATGCGTAGCCCTTCGATTGCCGATGTGACCGTAATAGCGGGTGTGATTACCCCGTCGGCAATCAGTGCGGCCGCTCCAACGGCGGCCACGATGTAGAGCCATTTGCGCGGCAGCTTTTTCAGCAGTGAGAACAGGGCAAGAATCCCACCC
>WSMN01000152.1 GCA_013316535.1 Muribaculaceae bacterium
GGTTCACAGTGCCGCTATGTGCCACCATACACATGTCTGGAAGCACACTTAAACTCGTGGCTTGCGCCCTCGCACTGATGATTGCCCACGGGATGCCGTATGATTTCGGGATGTTTGCCGGATTCATTGCCATGCTGGGAATAACAATCATAGCTGCGCCCGGCGTGCCGGGCGGCGCAGTGATGGCTGCACTCGGCCTTTTCTCCTCCATTCTCGGCTTCTCACAGGCTGATTGCGCCCTTATGATAGCACTCTACATCGCAATGGACAGCTTCGGCACCGCCTGCAATGTGACAGGAGACGGTGCAATATCCATCATAATCGCACGCATTTTCCACAAGCACTGAACGATTGGGCGCATAAAGCGTTATAGTTATAAGTTGATGAACAAATTTAATTTACAACTATCCGATTTATGGGAAATGCAACTAAGAAACTTTTTGGCATTGCTGTGGCAGCCGGTGCAATGATGATGATTACATCGTGCGATTCAAAAGCCAAACTGGCCGAAGCTGTGCAAGGAGAATGGACGGGAAACCCGGAAAAAGTGCTTGACACAGGTGCGGCATCCGCTTCGATGGTCCGTATACTCGAATTCACACGTGGAGCCGCCGACACCGAAGGGTCTGTAACCATGAGCGCGCTCATAACAGTGGAAAACACCATGCAGCACAACGACTCCATCGTTTCACCACTACAGATAACAGCCAGCGGGACAGCCACAATCACAGGTGTGTATCAAGCCAAGGACGACGATGACATAGCAATAAGCCTCGATGCCACCTCAATGACCGTGAATGTCGACCCCAATACGGTGAAACTCAATTATAACATCCTGTCAGAGGAATCCGCGCCTGTGATAGAAAAGCTTAAACCCGGGGCTGCAATCCTCGCCACCCAGCAAATAAATCGCGCCGCACAAAACGCATTCTCCAACATAACCGAAATCGAGGACATACACGTGGACGGCAACATAATGAAATGTGAAATCAACGACCGCGACCTGATATTCAGTAAAGCCGTCCCCAACTGACCCGCATAAGCACTATGGTATAGACACCATCCATGGTGCCTTGTAACTCTAAACGCCCATTAGGCCATATTGTTACAAGGCTCCATGGATGGTGTCTATACACCTATGGTGCATCTCACCGGCATGGCGGCTTTTTGTACACCCCGTTGAAGCTCGTTTGCCAAAAGTTTTGTACCTTTGCACAAAAGAAAATCAATCCATTAACAACATATGGCAACAAAACCTTTCCACTATCAGGAGATGTTCCCGCTGGGGCCTGATACCACAGAGTATTACCACCTTACGTCGGATTACGTAAAGACCGAGAACTGGGGTGGCCATGAATTCCTTGTAGTCGACCCCGAAGCCCTCACGGTGCTTGCACGTCAGGCCACACACGACAACGCCTTCATGCTGCGCCGCGAACACAACGAGATGGTCGCAAAAATACTCAACGACCCCGAAGCATCGTCCAACGATAAATACGTTGCACTGACCATGCTGCGTAATGCCGAAGTAGCAGCCAAAGGGCAACTCCCCTTCTGCCAGGATACAGGCACCGCCATTATCCACGGCGAAAAAGGGCAATGTGTCTACACCGGATGCGATGAGAGCTGACATGACGCTCATCAGTGGCGGCATGCCTATGGTGAAATAAGGCGTTATTTCAACGCTTGCGTTTTGTGTGCCTATATATTCCGCAGGGGAAATCATCGACGGGAAAAATATTATGCCCGTGAAATATGACAGGAAGCCTGCGCCGAGGGTGAACAGATAGGCCAGCAGGGCGGTTGCCACCAGCATTTTGCCTGCCCTTGCCCCTATATCGGCTATGGCGGGTGCCACGAACCCTACGATAATGAGCGGGATGCAGAAACCCAGGAACTGGCTGAATATGCTGTTGAATGTGGCCATCACACGGGCGCACCACACCGGACACACCCAACCTGCGCCTATTCCAAGCGCAATTGCAATCAGTATTTTGGGCAGCAGTCCCAGACGGGAGGATTTCATGGCTGGAAAATGATTTTGAGAAAGCCGGAAGCTTTCTATGGGTTGATCATTGCGAGGAACTGATTCTCGTCGATGATGGGGATTGACAATGCCTTGGCTTTTTCAAGCTTGGAGGGTCCCATGTTCTCTCCTGCGAGGATGTAATCTGTTTTCTTTGATATCGACCCTACATTCTTGCCACCGTTGCGCTCAATCATGGCTTTGTACTCGTCGCGCGAATGCAATGCGGTTCGGAGCCGGGTTCGCGCCCTGTCTCATCAACGCCGGTAATCTTGGGGATTATCTCGCCACCTTTTTCCACATAAAGGAGGTCGTGTTCGTGGATGTCCAGGTTGCGGATTATATCCTCGTTGTGCAAAGAGGCTCGTTTCACGATTGTTCCCGACAACAACACAGGCTCGAGATTGGCCACGGGTGTAACTATGCCCATGCGCCCCACTTCAAACGATACATCGCGCAGACGTGTCAATGC
>WSMN01000038.1 GCA_013316535.1 Muribaculaceae bacterium
GAGATGATGAAAAAAGGATATGTCACCGTGGAGAAAGGCTCCGTGACCGTTAACGGCGTGAGCCTGACGGTGTGTGATTCCGAACCCGACAGCTTCCGCGTGGCAATCATACCCTACACATTCGAGCACACCAATTTCGGCGACATCCGTCCCGGCTCACGTGTCAACCTCGAATTCGATATCATCGGCAAATACATAGCCCGTATATCCTCCCTCTGACAAAGGTAGAGCCGCCCCGTGTGGGTGGCTCATACCCTTTTCATCACTTACCTTACTTACATTCCACACTTTTCACGCCATGAAAACACTCCTTTCCGCACTCGCCATGTGCGCCATGGTGCAATACGCCATCGCCGGCGCCACGGTTCCGATAATTGAAACTCAAACCGCAAGCAACCGCCACGTTTCGGTGACAGCCGTCACCGACAACATAATAAAGGTCACCAACACATCCGCCAACGAGCAGCCGAAACCATCGCAACTCATCCTCACTCCACTGGGGAGTGCTGATGCCGACGTAACCGAAAACAATGCCTTCAAAACCGTCACCACCGCCGCAGGTCTCTCCGCTCGGCTGGACAGCCGCACAGGCGCGGTGACCATCAGCGGCACCAACGGCCACGGCCTCTACGACGACGGCCACCGAGGCCGTGACACACAAGGGAACCGCACCCTCAATCTGCTGCCTCTCGACAACACAGAAGTGTTCTACGGCGGCGGGGAGCGCGGCTACACACTCAATCTTGCCAACGACACACTGGTGATGTACAACCGGCAGAACTACGGCTACACCGACGGCGACCCGCGCATAAAGCAGATGAACATAACCATGCCGCTCCTCCTCTCCCCCAACGGTTATGCCATCCTCGTCGACGACTATTCTGCCGCTGAGCTGACCACCGGCAAGCCGCTGCACTATGCCAGCGAAAGCCCCGATGACATATCCTATTATTTCATATCATCCCCCGAAGGGTTCGCAAAGCTCCCCGGACAGGTCAGCACGCTGACAGGCCGCCAGGCACTGCCACCCTTCTGGAGCCTCGGATATATCACCTCGAAATACGGCTACAAGACTGCTGCGGAAACCGATTCCGTTGTCAACGCGCTCAAGAAAGCCGGCTACCCTCTCGACGGCATAGTGCTCGACCTTTACTGGTATGGGAAAGAGGCGGACATGGGCCGCCTCGACTGGGAACCCTCGCAATGGGGCGACCACCGCAAGCTCCTCGCCGGTCTGAAAAAGAAAGGGGTGAACCTCACAGCCATCTCACAGCCCTATGTGCTGCGCAACGGCAAAGGTATCGACAACTATCGCGAGATGTCGGCCAAAGGGATGTTCGGCAAGGATTCCGTCGGCGGCGTGAAGAATGTGGAAATATGGGTAGGAGAAGGCGGGATGCTCGATGTCTCCAATCCCGACACCCGCATTTGGTTGCGCGAACGTTACAAACGGCTAACCGACGAAGGGGTGACCGGCTGGTGGGGCGACCTTGGGGAACCGGAAAAACACCCCGAAGGGATGTACCACGCCAACGGCCTGACCACACGCCAGTACCACAACCTCTACGGCAACGACTGGAGCCGAATAATCCACGATCTTTTCAAAGAAGAATACCCCGGCACCCGCCTGATGACACTCATGCGCGGCGGCACAATAGGGCTGCAACGATATTCGGTGTTCCCCTGGTCGACCGACGTGAGCCGTTCATGGGGCGGACTTCAGCCGCAGGTGCGCATCATGCTCAACTCCGGCCTTAGCGGCCTGGGCTACATGAGCCACGACGTGGGCGGCTTCGCCATCGACAAGGAGAACCCCATCGACCCCGAGCTATATGTCCGCTGGCTCCAGCTGGGCACCTTCTCGCCCATATTGCGCACCCACTCACAGGAATACGCCGAACCCTACCACTATCCCGCGCAGCAGCACATCATCCTCCCGCTGATAAAAGCGCGCTACCAATGGCTACCTTACAATTATACCCTCGCCTACGAGAACACCACGCAGGGCACCCCGCTGGTACGCCCCGTCGGAATGTACGAAACCGAACCGGCAGCATTCGACGGCATCGACGACCAATACCTCTGGGGGCGCGACGTGATGATTGCCCCCGTAATTCGGCAAGGCGCACGCAGCCGCCAAGTACGGCTCCCCTCCGGCGCATGGGTCGACTACAACAACCCGTCACGCATAATCCAAGGCGACACCACCATCACGGTCGAGGCACCGTTGGAAACCCTCCCGATGTTCGTCCGTGCAGGCGCGCTCATCCCCAAAGCCATGTACCGCATGGAAAACACTCTGCAATACAACCCCGCCGACTACACCGTGGAATATTATCCCGTGCCGGGGCAGGAACCCTCCGCCACATCATTCACCATCTTTGAGGACGACCGCACCTCCCCCTCCTCGCTCGAGAAGAACGAATACGCCCTTGTGCGCCTCGATGCCGACAACACTCCCGCCACCATCAACCTCTCGGCATCCGTCAGCGGCACCTACCCCGGCATCCCTCTCCGCCGCACCATCACCTTCATGCTCCACAATGTAGCCAAGCCACTGAACGTAACCGCCACCGAAAAGGTAAAACAGCACTACGATGCCGCCACCCGTACCCTCCGCGTCACCGTCCCCCGCTGGAACCCCTCCACGCCCCTCTCCGTCACCGTCACCAAACAGTAGAGACAGCATTCATGCCGTCTTGTGACTCCCAGCCATAAGCACCTGTAGCGTGGCGAGTGCGGGACATAATGCCTACTCTATTTCAGGTATCGCCGATGACATTCCATCGCCTGGCTCGACCCACCGAATACTCAATAGTGGGTAATTTGCGCCTACAATGCAACACTCACGGAATTAATTGCCTACATTTGCACCAGGTTGTTAACAGACATTTGATTTTTGAGTAAACATCTTTTTACGTAAGCCAAAGAACAGGCCCCCGCGCGAGCAGGGGCCATTCTGTTTCCGGCCCTCATTCCATTGCCAGCCGACATTTCCTACGAATTCAAAGCTTTACAGCACCGATGACCCTAAAAAACGCTAAAAATTTGGGGGTGTGGCGCGGTTGGCGTAATTTTGTAGATCAATAGGGGGATAGGTTCACACATTCGATTACAATTCAAGGAAACGATGAAACGATACAAGCTGATTAACGACGTGCTGGGATGGATGTGCTTCCTGGTGGCCGCCGTGACTTATCTGATGACGGTGGAACCCACGGCAAGTTTCTGGGACTGCCCGGAGTTCATAGCACAGGCAACCAAACTGGAAGTAGGCCACCCGCCGGGCAACCCTATCTTCATGCTCGCAGGCCGTTTCTTCGTAAATTTCGCCGGAGGCGACCTCTCCAAGGCCGCGCTGATGGTCAATTCCATGTCGGCACTGCTTTCGGCAGGCACCATCCTGTTGCTGTTCTGGACAATAACGCACCTGGTAAAGCGTCTCGTCGTCAAGGATGACGCCGAGGATATGTCGCTCACGCAGATGCTGGTGATTTTCGGCAGCGGCCTTTGCGGCGCGCTGATGTATGCCTGGAGCGACACGTTCTGGTTCTCGGCCGTAGAGGGGGAGGTCTATGCGTTCTCGTCGTTCTGCACCGCACTGGTGTTCTGGCTCATCCTGAAATGGGAGAACCGTGCCGATGAGCCTCACGCCGACCGCTACCTGGTGCTGATAGCCTATATCATCGGTGTTTCCATCGCCGTCCACCTGCTCAACCTGCTCTGTATCCCCGCCATCGTGCTGGTGATATATTACCGCAAGTTCAGAAACACCACCGCCTCCGGCTCACTTCTGGCACTGTGCATCTCGGCGGTGATTGTGGCATTGATTCTCTTCGGCCTTGTGCCGGGCTTCATAGAGATCGCCCAGTACTTCGAGCTGTTCTTCGTCAACACCTGCGGATTGAGCTACAACATGGGCGTGCTCATCTATGCCATCCTGTTCGTGGCTGTCATGCTGTGGAGCGTTTCCGCGCTCTACAAACAGAAGAACGCCATGGAAATCCGCATCTCGTTCCTGCTGGCCATAGTGCTCTCGGGCATACCGTTCATCGGCAGCTCCATGTGGATTCCGGCGATTCTCATCGCCTCGCTGGCAATCTACCTGTTCGCGGCCAAGAAGCTGCCCGTGCGCATCCTCACTCTGTGCGCGCTTAGCGTGCTGGTGATATTCATCGGCTACTCAAGCTATGCGTTGCTGCTCATACGCTCCCACGCCAACCCGCCGATGAACCAGAACGCCCCCGACAACGTGTTCGCCTTGAGTTCCTATCTCAACCGCGAGCAATACGGCGAGACCCCGCTGCTCTACGGCCCGTCGTTCAAATCGACCGTGCTTTATCAGGTGGACCGTAACGGCAACTATGATTTCAAGAAGAAACCCGCAACCACCATCTATGAGAAACGAGTGAAAGAGAACGGCGACGAAGCCGACCGCTACGAGAGTTTCACCCGCGACAACCACTATGTGATGACCCCCAACATGCTGTTCCCGCGCATGTACAGCTCGGCGCAGGGCCATGCCACCGGCTACATGGAGTGGACAGGCATCGACGAGAGCGACCTGCCGCTGACCGATGCCCCGGTTCTGGTGGATGCCGACGGCAACACGGTGCAGTCTGCGCAGATGCCGCGCCCGTCGTTCGCTCAAAACATGCGCTACTTCTTCAATTACCAGGTGAACTACATGTATTGGCGTTACTTCCTGTGGAACTTCGCCGGACGGCAGAACGACCTTGCCGGACAAGGGGAGGCTAACCGCGGCAACTGGATTTCAGGGATACCCTTCATCGACAATCCCCGTCTTGGTGACCAGAGCCTCCTTCCCGATGACTTCGGCAAGGGGAACAAAGGGCACAACGTGTTCTTCATGCTCCCGCTGCTGATGGGAATCATCGGCCTGACATGGCAGGCGTTCCACTCCAAACGCGGCATAGAGCAGTTCTGGGTGATATTCTTCTTTTTCTTCATGACCGGGCTTGCCATCGTGCTCTACCTCAATCAGCCCCCGTTGCAGCCGCGTGAACGCGACTACGCCTTCGCAGGATCCTTCTATGCCTTCGCGATATGGGTGGGCATGGGCGTTGCCGGGCTTTGGACTCTCGTCAATTGGCTGATGAAAAACCCCGAAGGGGAGAAATCGGCATCCAAGGCTAAGATTGTGGCCTACGGTACACTTGCCGTGGGGCTGCTTGTGCCTCTGCAAGTGGTTAGCCAGACCTGGGACGACCACAACCGATCAGGCCGCTACGCCACCCGCGATTTCGGCATGAACTATCTGTCGAGCCTCGATGAGAACGCCATCGTGTTCACCAACGGCGATAACGATACCTTCCCCCTGTGGTATGCCCAGGAGGTGGAGGGCTTCCGCCCCGATGTGCGCGTGGTGAACCTCTCCTACCTCACCACCGACTGGTATGCCAACCAGATGCGGGTGGCCACCGACGGCGGACGCGCCATCGACATGAGCGCACGCCCCGCCGACTATTCGTTCGACAGAATGCAATACAGTTACTTCGACCCCGAAAACATGAAAACGGAGCGTGTCGATGCCCTCACTGCACTCGATGACCTCTACCATGCACCCGATGCCACATGGAAGGGCGCACGCATATGGCGTTATCCCAACATGTACATACCCGCCAACACCGAAGGGGCGGTGAAATCAGGCGTGATTTCACAGGCCGAGGCACCCGCCGCCGAAGAAGCCATCTACGTAAGTCTCTACAAAGACCCCAAGAACCCGGCTTCAGGCGCGACATTGAGCCAGGCCCTGTCGCTCGACATGATTGCCACTTCGGCCAAGAACGGATGGAACAGGCCGGCCTATTTCGCCATGACCGTGCCCGACGAATATTACCTTTCCATCTCCCCCTACATGCGAAACACCGGTCTCGCCTACCAGGTCACCCCGATATACAATCCAAGTGGAGAGAATGCCCCATGGACCGACACCGACAAGATGTACCGCAACGTGACCGAACGATTCCGCTGGGGAGGTCTCGACCAACTTGGCGATGACGGCGACATATATCTCGACGAGACAGTGCGCCGCATGGTGACCACCCACCGAAGCGCAATGGTCGACCTTGCCTACGCCCTGCTTGTGGAAGGCTACAACGCACAGCATCCCATGACAGACAGCATCTCCGGCACCACCCCTGAAGCCGACATGGTGTATGCCGCCGACCGCTATCAGAAAGCTTCCCGTATACTCGACCTCATGGAGGAGAAGCTGCCCGCGAAGCACTCGCCATACAGCATACAGATAGGCTATCAGATAGCCGACGTTTACCTGCGACTGGCCACGGCAACAGGCGACGAGAACCTCCATGCCAAGGGTATGCGCATCCTCAAGGATGAGCTTATGCGCTACGGGGCATACCTGCCCTATTTCATGGAACTGCGGCGCACACTCCCGAACAGCGGCTTCGGCGGCCTGTCTACAGCCGACCGCTATGTGCCTACCTATCTCTACATCATGCTGCAGACATTCGCCGACGAAGGGGGCGACACCGACGCCCTCGCCAAGGAGATGCTTGCCCGAGGCATCAACATAGCCGACCTCGAGCAGTTCCTCCCCTCCCAGAAAAGCAAATACCGCCCCGATGTGGATTGAACGACCGCCGCTGTTCTACCGCCTCCTATTCCCGGAGGCTATATGGCGTATAAAGAAACATAAGGAGAAAGTGGTGTTCCTTACTTTCGACGACGGCCCCATCCCGGAGGTAACCCCGTGGGTGCTCGACTTGCTCGACACCTACGGCATAAAGGCCACATTCTTTATGGTGGGCGACAATGTGGCGCGTAACCCGGACCTGTTGGAGGAGGTGCGCCGACGTGGCCACAGCTACGGCAACCACACCATGCACCACCTGCAGGGCATGAAAGTGAACACCTATCGCTACATGCACGACATCACCGAGGCCAACGACCTGATAGGCAGCTCATTGTTCCGCCCGCCACACGGATTGATACGCTGGAAACAGGCACGTGCCATCAAGGACCGCTACAACATAGTGATGTACGACCTGGTGACACGCGACTATTCCAAGAAGCTCAACCCGGAGCAGGTGTTCGCCAACGTGAAGCGGTACGCCCGCAACGGTTCCATCATCGTATTCCATGATTCACTGAAGGCCGAACGCAACATGAAGGCCGTGCTTCCGCGCGCCATAGAGTGGTTGCTGGCACGCGGCTACCGCTTCGAGCGGATGCCAATGTAAACGACACTGGCAAAACACCATACAAAAAGATGCCATGAATGGCGTCTCTACAGCATGACACAGCATTCCATCTTGAAACAGCGTTTAGTTGCTGCGGCCATGGAGGCCGGGGCGCATAAGGTGGGGTTCGCCCATGCCGTAGAGGTTGACGCTGACAACCTGGGATATTACCAACGATGGATTGCCGCAGGCAACAATGGCGGCATGGGCTATCTTGAAAACCACCCGGCTGTCCGCCGCGACCCGCGAAAACTCCTGGAAAACGCGGAGGCACACACAGTGATGGTGTGTGCGTTCTCCTACTATCACTCGGAGACACAGTCGCCCGATGCCGCACGCATAGCCATGTATGCCCACGGAAGCGACTACCATGAGGTGTTGCGGCAACGCCTGCAAACAATTAAAACGCTACTTGAATCCGAGGGCTGCTCCGCACGCATCTGCGTGGATTCGGCACCGCTCATGGAGCGTTACTGGGCAGTCCGGGCCGGTATAGGGTTCATCGGGCGCAACCGAATGCTTATTGTGCCGCACATGGGGTCGTATTTCTTCCTCGCGGAGATAATAACCGATGCCCCGGTGGAGCCTGACGAGCCATGCACACTCTCCTGCGGCGATTGCGGGCGTTGCACAGCGGCATGTCCCGGAGGGGCGTTGCGCTCTCCCGGAGGCTTCGACAGCCGCCTTTGCCTTTCCTATCTCACTATAGAACACTGTGGAGACCTCCCTGCCACACTCACTGCATCCGACGGGGCTCCACGCCCGCTATGCAAGGCGCTGGGCAACCGTGTCTACGGCTGCGACGAATGCCAGCTCGTTTGCCCGCACAACGCAAATCCTCCCGAAACCGCCATAGCAGAATTCCATATGCGCCCCACTCTGCACACACTCACCCGCGAACGGATCCTTGCCATGACCCAGGCCGATTTCTCCGAAATCTTCGCCCACAGCGCGGTGAAACGCACTAAACTCGCGGGGCTTCAGCGAAATGCCATTCGGCGCAGCCGCACGTAGAACCGCCACATGTGGCGGCTTGTAATCCGGGAATCCTTATGGCCAATCAACAGCCATGTAATTCCAAAAGTTACAAGCCGCCACATGTGGCGGTTCTACGTGCGGCTGCGCCGAATGTCACTTCACTTTCACATAAGGTTCGCCGCCGATTGTGCCGGAGCGGCCGTCATCGGAAATGGTGAACGGCTGGATATTGACATCACCGTCAGATTCAGTTATATAAATCAAATTACCGTCCACGCGCCATTCCCATATATAGTCATCACCCCTGAACTCATTAGACGATTCATACCATTGGCCGTCCCGGCCTGTGCCGTCGCCACGAAGTTCCACGGCATACACGCCACCCGAGTAGTCAGGGTCATAAAGCTCTTCGGCATCAGCCCAAACGCCTATGTAACGGCTTGTGTTGCCGTCATTGTCATCATCATCGTCATCGTCACCGCATGCAGTCATAGCGGCCCCCATCATCATCACTGCGGCAAGCATCATCAGCCACCGCCAATTGAGTTTCTTAAGCATATCCATTTTCAATAGTTGTGATTAATTTACACCTGCAAAGATAAAATATTTTTCATATTTACCCCCCAAAATATTAAAACAATTTTAATCACCTGTGTTTCACTGTAGAGCCGACCACACGAGTAGGCTCTACCAATTGGAAAGTATGGCGGTCAAGAAACGGGGAGTGTGTGGATTTCGGTGAGGATGGCCACGGCGGTCTCCACTGTGGTCACATTGGCAATGGAGAAGCTGCGACGGCCATTCTTCTCGCGGATTTTCACACGCGATGGATTCTTTTGCAGATAGGTTATGAGACGTCCGAACATGGGCGACTGGTAGTAGGCCTTGTTGCTGTCGTCAACGAAATAAAGGTACATGAGTCCCTGTTTGAGCGACACCTTCTCTATACCGAGCTGACGGGCCAGACGGCGCAGACGCGGCACACGCATCAGTTCGGCGGTCTCCGGGGGAATCTTGCCGAAGCGGTCGAGCAGCCGCGAACGGAATTCCTGTATGTCAATCTCGCGCTCCATGCTGTCGAGCTCACGATAGAGGGCGATGCGCTCGCTCTCCTGCGGCACATACCACGCCGGGAGAAGCAGCTCCATGTCGCTCTCGATCACGCAGTCGGCAACAAACTCTTTTTCATCTTCAGGCTCCTCGGAGGTAAAAGTGTCGGAGAACTCCTCGGTGCGCAGTTCGGTCACGGCCTCCTTGAGTATCTTCTGGTAGGTTTCATAGCCGAGATCGGCGATGAAACCGCTCTGCTCGGCACCAAGCAGGTTGCCCGCGCCACGGATGTCGAGGTCCTGCATGGCGATATGGATTCCCGAACCGAGGTCGGAGAAGCTCTCTATTGCCTGCAGACGGCGGCGTGCAACGGGAGTGAGCGGATTGCCGGGGGGCACCATCAGATAGCAGAAAGCCTTGCGCGACGACCGCCCCACGCGCCCGCGCAACTGGTGCAGCTCGCTAAGGCCGAAATTCTGCGCGTTGTTCACGATGATGGTGTTGACGTTGGGCATGTCGATTCCGCTCTCTATTATAGTCGTGGCCAACAGCACGTCATAGTCATGATTGGCGAAGTCGATGATTGCCTTCTCAAGCTTTTCCGGCGGCAGTTGCCCGTGGGCAACGAGTGTCCGTGCATCAGGCACCACACGCTTCACCATGGCCTCCAACTCGTAAAGGCCCTCTATGCGGTTGTTGATGATGAATGCCTGTCCGTTGCGCGACAGCTCGAAGTTGACCGCTTCCTCCAGGATTTCATCGGTCAGCGTGTTGACGGATGTAAGGATTGGGTAGCGGTTGGGGGGCGGAGTGGTGATTGCAGAGAGGTCGCGTGCCCCCATAAGCGAAAACTGGAGAGTGCGCGGAATGGGGGTGGCACTCATGGTGATGGTGTCGACGTTTACCTTCAACTGCTTGAGTTTCTCCTTGACGGCCACACCGAACTTCTGCTCCTCGTCGATTACGAGCAATCCCAGATCCTTGAACACCACATCCTTTCCTACGATGCGGTGAGTGCCTATGAGGATGTCGATTTTGCCGTCGGCAAGGTCTTTAAGAATTTCCTTGGTCTGCTTGGCGGTGCGGGCGCGCGACAGATACTCGATGCGCACAGGGAAGTCGCGCAGACGCTCTCGGAAAGTGTTGAAATGCTGGTAGGCCAAAACGGTGGTGGGCACCAGCACCGCCACCTGCTTGCCGTCGGTGGCGGCCTTGAACGCTGCACGAACGGCAATCTCGGTCTTCCCGAAACCCACGTCGCCACAAATCAGGCGATCCATAGGACGCGGGCTTTCCATATCCTTTTTCACGGCGGCGGTGGCAGTCATCTGGTCGGGGGTGTCCTCGTAGATGAACGATGCCTCCAGTTCGTGCTGCATATAGGAATCGGGCGAGAAACTGAACCCCTTCTCATCCTTGCGGGCGGCATAGAGCTTTATCAGGTCGCGGGCAATATCCTTCAGCTTCGATTTGGTGCGTTCCTTCAGCTTGTTCCACGCGCCGGAACCGAGCTTGTTTATGGTGGGTTCCACCCCCTCCTTACCCCTGTATTTGGCGAGCTTGTGCAGGGCATGGATGCTCACGAAAATGCAGTCGTTGTTCTTGTAAACGAGCTTTATCATCTCCTGGGTGGAGCCGTTGACCTGCGTACGCAGAAGCCCTCCGAATTTCCCGACCCCGTGGTCCACGTGAACAATGTAGTCGCCGGTCTCTATTGCCGCCAGCTCCTTGAGCGAGAGGGCGAGTTTGCCGCTGCGGGCGCGTTCACCCTTGAGGGTATACTTGTGGAAGCGGTCGAAAATCTGGTGGTCGGTGAACACGCAACGCTTCGTCACATGGTCCACGAAGCCTTCGTGGAGCGTGGAAAGCACAGGGGTGAAAGGCAGGTCGTCGCCACGCTCGGCGAATATGGCCTTAAGGCGGTCGATCTGCTTCTCACTGTCGGAAAGTATGTATAGCTTGTATCCTTCCGAAAGGAGCTGCCGGAACGAATCGGATATGAGGTCGAAATTCTTGTGGTAAAGCCCCTGCGGGGTACATCGGAAATCGATTACGGCACCCTTGTGTGCAGCGGCATCACCGCACTCACCGGCCGACGCGGTGAAATGCAGCTTGGCGAAGCGGGCAAAGCTCGCATCGAAAAGGTCGGGGTCGATGAGGTTTTTCATCGCCGAGGCATCCCCGTCCCCCGCAATCATGGCCGATGTGCTGAACGATTCGGTGGCGACGGCCCGCACACGCGACAGGGTGAAACCGGCGTCGCGCACGGCAATCACAGTGTCGGGCGACACGAATTCCAGCACGCTCCCCCCTGCGGCATCGCTGCCGCCGACGTTGGCAGTGACTGAAACCGAATCCAGCTTCTGCTCCGACAGCTGCGTCTCAATGTTGAACGAACGGATGGAATCGATTTCATCACCGAAAAGGTCGATGCGGTAGGGCAGCTCACTGGAGTAGCCGAAAATGTCGAGGATTGAACCGCGCACGGCGAAATGCCCCGGTTCGTAAACATAGTCCTCCTCCTTGAAGCCGTTTTGGCGCAACCAGCGTTGGGTGGCCTCCAGATCGATTTCCGCACCCACCTTCAATGTGAGCGTATGGTCGGAAAGTGCCTTGCGCGAGGCCACCTTCTCGGCCATAGCCTCGGGGTAGGTGACGACCACGCGCAACTTCGGGTCATCGTTCCAGTGGTTGAGCGTCTCGATGCGCATGATCTGCGACGGCGGGTCCACCCGCCCGTACTTGATGTCGCGCTTATATCCCGAAGGGAACATCATCACGGCCTCCTCTCCGAGAATCTTCACCAGGTCCTGATAAAGATACCCCGCATCGTCGAGCGAATCGCCGACCACCATCAGAGGATGCCCGAGCGATGCAAGCGACGCGAACACCATAGCCGGTGACGACCCGGCTAATCCGCGAAGTTCCACTTTGGTGTCTTTCGCCAACACCAAAGCCTTGGCCACGGCATCGCGCCGCGCCGCTGTCATGAACGCCTCGTCAAGCTCCTTTATTTCCATTGTATAAAGCATTGAATGGTACTCCCCCCATCACACAACCGGCCACATATCGCAGAGACGCCCCGTGCGGGCGTCTTATGAATGACTTTGCATCGGAGACACCCGCACGGGGTGTCTCTACCCCGCCACAGCTATTATTCCGGCTTCGACAAAATAGCCTTATAGCGACCGGGGGTGTTGAACACGGCTGCAACTGTATCGAGTTCGGCATCATGCTTCAACGCCTCAATGATAGCCCCGCGTTCGAAATAGTAGCGTTGCAGGATTTCCGAGGCGAGGTATTCGCTGATGGTATTGCGGTTGAGGTCAAGGTCATGGTTGAGGTCATGCTTCAGCATCACCTTGAGAGTGTCGAGTTGTGCCTGCACTTCGTCGTTGAGATAACCCTCGGTTTTGGAAGCCTTCTCCAGTTGCTCGAGGATAAGCTCGCATGTGCGGTCGTACTTAAACCTGGCCGGGTCGATGAACGACTTGAACTCGTTGAAAATCGTGTCGGTAATCACGAAATCTTCCGGCGCGGCCACCGTGTCGTGAGCGGCGGCATAGCGATTGGCGAAATCAAAACTCCAATTGTCGCGCACTATATTATAAACCAATCGGTTCCCTTCGGGGTACTCCACCTTGATGTCGGGGATGATGCCTCCACCGTCGCGAACCTCACGGCCGGCACGTGTGTGCCAAACGGTGGTCAGGCTGTCGGGTATGCGGGCCACAGAGCCGTCGGCATTGCGGTGGCTGTAGTCTATGGCCTGGATAAGACGGCCCGAAGGTATATAGTATTTCGCTTTGGTCACTTTCAGCAATCCGTTATAGGGAAGCTGCATGGTCGACTGCACAAGCCCCTTGCCGAAAGAACGCTCACCGACAATCACCGCACGGTCGAGGTCCTGCAACGCGCCGGTAACGATTTCAGCAGACGAGGCCGAACCGCCGTTCACAAGCACGGCTATGGGAATTTCGGTATCGACCGGGGCGTTGGTGGTCTTATAGATTTTCTCGTTGAGCACACCTTTGCCTCGGGTGCGCAACACCTCCGTCCCTTTAGGCACGAACAGTCCCACAACCTGCACTGCGCTCTCCAACAGGCCTCCGCCATTGCTGCGCAAATCGAGCACCAGCGATTTCACCGCCGGATTCTTTTTCAATGCCTCCAGGGCATCACGGGTCTTGGGGAAGGTCTTTTCGTTGAAAGTCGTAATCTGGATATATCCTATGTTGCCTTTAACTACTCCGTAATACGGCACAGGGTCAATCTCAATCTTCTCTCGCGTTATGTCGAACACGCGGATTGAATCGGCCACATGCGGACGCTTTACGGTCACAGCCACTTTCGTCCCGGCCTGACCGCGCAGACGCTTGCTCACTTCGGAACTCTTCATCCCGGTGACAGTATCGCCGTCGATGATGTAGAACACATCGCCAGGCTTCAGCCCTGCCTTCTGCGACGGGGTGTCGCGACGCGGTTCGGTCACATACACATTGCCGTTCCGTTCAGCAATATAAGCCCCTATGCCGCCGTATTCGCCCGTGGATATGGTGAGGAATTCGTCCTGCTCCTTCTCGGGAATATATTCCGTGTAAGGGTCGATTTCATTGAGCATCGCACCGATAGCGGTGTTCATCGACTTGTCGGCATCGATGGAATCCACATAATTAGTCTGCAACGCCTTGTAAATCGAAGTGAAAATATCGAGGTTGCGCGAGATGTCGCCTTTCGGACTGCGTGTCGCAGCCCCGGCAATAACGGCGGCAACGATGGCCGCAAAAAATATGGCAGGTAGTTTTCTCATATCAATTCAATCGGCGAAATTACACATTATTACAACAATCCCCGCACAATTTTTATCCAAAAACCCTTAAAATTAACATCCGCATCTGCCTGGCATCCCCCTGGGCACATCTTCCCTCAACACCGGTTTGCCTCATAACGCATGTGCATTCTCCCATCCGCAAAAAAACAAGAACGCTGCACCCGATTCCCGGGCCGGCGTTCTTGTTTTTGCGATGAAAACCGAATCAGAAAGCGAGGAACGGACGTCCGTGCGACTCCTCGTTGAACCATCCGCACATCCCCTCGATCAAGCCATAGCCGTTCATCCCGAGGATGAAGATGACACGCGATTCGGAGTCATAGCGGCTGGAGGTGGCCAGCGAAACATATTGCTTGCCGTTGGAACCGCCGTCGGCTATGCTCATGGAATCGGCGTCGGGCACCTTGGCAAACACTTTCATAAAGTCGTCGAGCGGGCATGTGCCGACAGTCTTTGACAGGTAGGCAGTGAAGTCGTAGGCAAGGGTGGTGTTCTCGGCAAGATATGCCGCCACTTCTCCGCTACAGAAGTTGGCGATGCAGCTCCATACCTGGCCTACAGAGGGTATGAACCATCCGCTTGTCCCCTCGGGCGCGGCCAGCGGATATTGCGGTGCGGTGCCGTAGTAGAACAGAGGCACATCCTCATTGAGGTATTGCTCATCCTGGGCTTCGAGTGTCTTTGTGGTTTCTTCGCGTCCATTTAGATTCTCGTAGCATGATTTGCCGATTTTTGTAACTTTTATAGCCTCTGTCTTGGCATACTGTCCCATATACCATACCGATTCGGGATATTGACTGAAATTGCTCTTGCCGGGATCCTGAATATTTTTTGTGCCGATGACATAACCGTTAGTGAATCCGGCGGCTTTGTCTTCGGGGGCAATTCGGCCGGGATCAGTTATGCAGACAATCCCGATGACAGCCTTGCCCTCGACCGGCGCGGGTTTTTCTGCGGCCCACACGGCCCCGGTGCCGTCGGGGTTTATGCTCACAAGACCGCCATCGCTCCAGGTGCCGTCGCTATAGTAGTAGTCGCCCACCTTGGGTTGTGAGAGGGTGGTGACGTTAAGTGTCTTGGTTTCGCCGGCTATACCATACATGTCGAGCGGGGTAGCGGCAACCGTGTAGGTTGTGGCGGGAGACAGCTCCGTGAATGTCATTTCCGATGTGGCATTTGCCTCTTCCTTCATGGTCTCATCACCTTGACGCAGAGCGAGCTGCCATGAAGCGCATCCGGCGCCTTGCTCCAGGGTGACAGTGAAGCCGTCGACAGTGACCGACCCCTCCTTCACGGCGAGAGTGAGTTCAACTGCGCCGACCTCATCGAATTCCATGAAATCAACTTTCGTGAGGTCGAACACCGTGGTCTTCCCCTCCTTGTCATGCAAAATCATGCGGTTGGCGTTTTCTGTCTGTGCCTGCATTCCGAGTGTCACGAGCAGGAGGGCTATGGTGTAGAGCAATTTTTTCATACCTGGTTTTAATGCTTGGTTAAATATTGACGATTGTGCTCACTTTTTAAAAAATTTTACGGATCCGGCTTCCGCAGCGATGATATAGACTCCCGGGGCGAGGGAACTGACATCTATAGCCTCTCCGGAGTAGCCTTTCACATTGCCGACAAGACTTCCGTCGGACCTGTAAAGGCGAAAATCAGAACCGGCATCAAGTCCGCTTACGGTGACGACATCTGTAGCCGGGCTCGGGAATACCTTGAGCATTGAAACCTCTGGGGCAACGGGGACGGCAACAGATGAAGTGCCTTCAAAATCCACCTTGATGCGGATTATTTCGGAATAGGGGACAGTGTAAAGAATGTCGCCGAGGTTGTCGGTGACCTCCAATGCTTCGGACAGGAAGTTGATTCTGCCTATGCTGGAGATTGGAAACGTTTTTGAATTCGTTTCGCTGTTTTCAAACACTATCTGAGGTCCGCCAGCAGACGCCACTGCGGCAATCGACAGAGCTGTGAGCAGTAATAGCGTTTTTCTCATAGTGAAATTTTGAAATGATTTAAAATGATTTAATGTATATCTTGCAACATATGACACTTTGCAAATGACATGACCGTTTTTACGACATTCGCTTACGCCTTTACGCTGCACAAAGATAAAACACAATTTCACAATATGCAATAATAGTTGACAATATTTTAGCAGCAACAATAAATATCCACCAAAATGCACACAAAACAACGACCGTGACAACATTTGGCTTCATAGCACAGAGAGGCGTGCTGCGTCCACATTAGCCAACATGCAAAAGCCCTCGGCCATTACTTCAGTCGCAAAGAACTCCATCCCCTGCTGTGCTTCCGCAACGTCCTTTAATCCCGAAGGACAGCCTCTCTGTGCGGACATATACTCCCCGATTTCGCCAATAATTCATTTATGCCATGGCTCCGAGCACGAACCGCATCATAGAGTGTCTAGTCCGGAAAAGTGTTGACCGTCAGATTCAACATTTTTTAGTAAAATGTG
>WSMN01000039.1 GCA_013316535.1 Muribaculaceae bacterium
TGCTCATACATATGGTTGACAGCATTGTCGCCTCCGCCGCCAACTCCAATCACCTTTATGATAACCTCATCGCGGTTCTCGTCGACAAAGTTCGAGTTCTTGTCTATATCGTCTATTGTCATAGCTTGATGTTTCTCTGTGAATGAACTATCTGGAGCTTCAGTCCTTGAATTCGGTGTTGTCATCGACCATGCGTGCAATTCCCTCCTTCAGCGATGTAACGAACGATGAGAACACACCGCGCGACTTTTGCGGCTGTTCACTCCGCCGGACTGGCTTCTTTTCGTTTTCAGCAGCCTCGTCGTCATCATCCTCATCATCGAGGCGGCCTATACGCGAGCCGCGTCCGGCCACACTCCCTTCTCCGTAACGGCTTTCATATGAATCATGCCCGTCGCTGTCACGTCCCCCATCCTGCGCCACGGCAGGGGTCAGGCACTCGGCCTCGGGCATCCTGGCGGCAGCGGCAAGGATAGATATGACATCCACCATCTCGGCACGGTCGATCGACCCGTCAGTGATACGTACAGAGGCTGTGGGCGCCCCCTGACGAACCTTCATGTTGGTTTGCTGCGACAGCAGCTCGTTGAACCCGCGCAGACGTGCTCCGCCCCCGACAATGACTATGCCACCGGGGAGGTCGGTGTCACGAAGCCCGGCATACTCCACCTGGGCACGGATATTGGCCACAATCTCGTCGGCACGCGAATGAACGTAATTGTTCACCTCTGTGTAGTCTATCCCGTCGGGCACAGGCTTGCGGCGCAAATTGTCCTGCGCCATGGCATTGCCGCTCACTTTCTTTATCTCCTCGGCACGCTCTTCAATCTGGTTGAGAGCCGTCAGGTCGAGTGTTATGTTGCGGGAACCTATGGGGAGGGTCGCCACATACACCGGCGCACCGTTCTTATATATCGCCACCGATGTTGTCTCGGCTCCGAAATCCACGAACATGCACCCCAGCCGCCGCTCATCGTCGGTGAGGGTAATGGCTGCCTCGGCAAGCACACGGGTCACATAGCCGTTGATTGACAGCCCCAGGCGTTCGGTAATCACACGCCGCAGCATCCGTTTTATCTGGGGAGCGCAGCTAAGCACGGTCATGCGTGCACCGAGCGAACGTCCGTAGGACCCCACAGGGCTTGTCTGGACCTTGTTGTCGACAGTGAAACGCACCGGCACCACCTCCACCACATCGCGCTCGCCGCTGACAGTGCCGGCAGCCTGCTGGCAGAGATCATTGATGATGGGACGCGTGATTTCTGTCTCGGCAGGGAGCGTCAGCGACACATCCTCCAGGCGGCTCATAAGAGTGCGCCCCCCGAGCGACACATACGCCCCGGTTATCTTGCGGGGCTCCACACGCGGATAAGCCTGCAACCGCTCGGCGACAGTGGCCAGCGCGTTGCTGACATCCACATTCTGGATGCATCCGTAACGCACCTTATCGAGAAGCCTCTCCTCCTCCACGGCAATCACATCGACAACACCTATGTTGTCGACAACCCCTATCGCTCCCCTTATTTTGGAGCTACCTATCTCAAACGCCACGATGTAGCGTTCACGCTTGTTCTCTCCCATCATTATCTGTATTACTTATTCTCATAACTGGTTAGCCGCGGACGCCCTTTCTGACCATGACCGCGCTCCCTACCGAATCCCCCACGAGCATATTGTCCACGGCCTCGTCATCCGTCTCGTCACCCTCCTGGTCAAAGCGGATAAGAGGTTCGGGTATGCTCTTCATACGCCTGGAGGCGACCACTTGCCCGCCCCATTTCACCGTCAGCGTATCATAGTAGCTCCACCCCTTCACCGGGAGCACCTTGCGGTACATCGTGAGCACCCGCTCAAGCTTGTCGTCGATATCGGCGGTATCACCCAGGTTTATGACATGTCCGCGAATCATAGGCACAAGAATCACATCATGGTTACGAGGCTCCACGGTTATCTGTGCCACCAACGCATTCCACGCAGAATCACGGCTTATACGCTCTATGAGCGGCAAAAGCATTTTGGGCTGGTGCGCCGAATCAAACGAACCGGTCACCACCGGCACATCCAGGCGGAAACGAGCATTGGCAGTCAACCGCTTCCCGGCACGGTTGATGTAATAAGACCCCGTATGGTCGAACACCCTGGCGACAGGCACCATCGGTGCCACCGAAATTTTCACTTTCCCGTTGGAAAGCCGTTGCGCCATGGCATGTTCTATATTGTCAATCCCGTTAAGGCGGTCTTCTATCTTCTGCAAGTCAATGGCAGCCACAGGCTTGTCAATATCATCGAGCCGCCACTCCTTGAGAAGGCGCCTCACCTCGCCGGCAGTGACGAAATCGCGCGACGCGGCATTCTGCGCCACAACGACATCAAGCCCCGCACATTTCTCACGTGCAGCCATATCGTTGGAAATCAGCAATGCGAAAGCCAGATAAACGGCCAGCACCACCGACAGCAAACACCTTATCACGCCACTCTTTGTCATCTTCCTCTAAAAAACCGAATCTTATAGAATTTATCTATTATCGCTTTTGTCTTTCGTCTTTCCGTCTTTTTGTCTTTCGTCTTTCCGTCTTTACCTCAAACGAACTGCCTCCGCCACCCCCGGCACAAGGTCGGAAATATCCCCGGCACCGGCAGTCAAAAGTATTTCAAAATTACGTTTTTTTATCGTTTCTATCAAATCTTCACGCCCTATGAGCGTCTTTTTTGCACATTTGAGCCTGTCCAAGATAATTTTTGACGTAACACCCTCTATCGGAAGTTCCCGCGCCGGGTAAATGTCGAGCAGAATCACATCGTCGGCCAGGTCGAGAGCCTCGGCGAACCCAACGGCAAAATCGCGCGTACGGGTATAGAGATGTGGCTGGAAAACCACCGTAAGTTCCCTTCCCGGATAGAGAGCCTTCACCGAGCCGATGGAAGCCTTAAGCTCGTCGGGGTGGTGGGCATAATCGTCAATCATCACATGTCCGTGCGCCACATTCCCTTCGGAATCAACCGAATCAGGCTCCTTCACCCAGAACTCAAAGCGACGTTTAGCCCCCAGGAAACTCCCCATGGCTTCACGTGCAAGCTCCGCATCCATCTCCCCGGTAAGCCAACAGGCGGCAAGAGCAGCCACGGCATTCTCGATGTTCACCTCCACGGGCACACCAAGGTTTATATCCCTGATTGCCCCGCCGGGATAAACGAAATCAAAACGTATCTCACCGTTGCCACGCCTTACATTTTCCGCATGGAAATCCCCATGGTCACGCGAATAGCTGTAGACACTGACATCTTCCCCGGGACGCGGACGCAATTTCAGCCCTTCATGCACCACGAGAGCCCCGCCCGGACGCACCAACTCGGTGAAACGGGCAAAACTTTCCAGATAAGCCTCCTCTGTGCCGTAAATGTCGAGATGGTCGGGGTCGGTTGCCGTCACAACGGCAATCCAGGGCGACAGATGATGGAACGAACGGTCGAACTCATCGGCCTCGATTACCGACCAAGGGCTTTCAGGAGCCAACAGAAAATTGGAATCATAATTGCGCAGCACCCCGCCGAGGAATGCATTGCACCCTGCACCGCAGTTGTGGAGTATATGCGCCGCCATCGATGAGGTCGTTGTCTTGCCGTGTGTACCGGCGAAGCACAACCCCTTGCTCTCCCTGGTGACCTTGCCGAGCAGGGCGGCACGCTTAATCATCTCGAAACCTCCCTGGCGGAAAAATGTCATCACCGCCGTATCCTCCGGCACAGCAGGGGTATAGACCACCAATGTGTCGGCAGGATTACGGAAACCCTCCGGCACAGCCTTTTCAACATCATCCTCGAAAGCCATTCTCACCCCCTCGCGCTCCAGATGTTCCGTCAGCTCGCTCGACGTGCGGTCATATCCCGCCACGTCATATCCCTTGGCGAGGAAATACCTCTCCAAAGCCGCCATGCCGATTCCCCCGGCACCAACAAAATATATCTTCCTTTTTTCCATCACTTCGGTTTCCATTTTCTCCCTCCCCCGATATACAACAACACGCTACCCGCAGGCTCTGTTGCCAGCGTTATTTAACCATCCCCATTATCTCATCCACTATAGCCTCATCAGCCCCCTCCGATGCCATTGCGCGCACATTGGCCGCAAGCGCATCGCGGCGCGAAGGCTCACGAAGCAACTCCGTAACAACCTCCCCGAGCTTCTCGCGGCAATCCTTGTCGAGAATCATCACCGCCGCATAGCGCACCGACAATGCCTCGGCATTCTTCCGCTGGTGGTCTTCGGCCACATTGGGCGAAGGCACCAGCACTGCAGGCATCCCCACAAGCTGCAGCTCCGAGATGGTGCTTGCCCCGGCACGTGAAACCATCAGGTCGGCTGCGCGGTAAGCCAGGTCCATGCGCCCTACAAACGGGGTAACCTGCAGATTGGCATCATCAATCGACGACACCGCGTCACGGCATTCGTCGGCATAAAGCTTTCCCGTCTGCCAAAGCACCGACACCCCCGATTTCAGCAACCCACCGACAGCGAGCTTCATCGAATCATTGATTGTGCGCGCACCAAGGCTACCCCCAACCACAACAACCAAAGGGCGGTTAGGGTTGAACCCCAGTTGACGTTTCGCATCCTCCCGGCTCAACCTCACATCCATTATATTGCTCCTCACCGGGTTACCCGTCTTTACAATTTTCTCTGCCGGGAAAAAACGCTCCATCCCCTCATAGGCCACACATATCTTGCGGGCATTCGCCGCAAGAAGCTTGTTAGTGACCCCGGCATAGGAATTCTGCTCCTGTATCAAAGTGGGTATCCCTCGTTTCTGCGCCTCCTTGAGCATCGGGCCGGAAGCATATCCCCCGACACCGACGGCAACATCCGGGCGGAAATCCCGCAAAACCCTCCTGGCCTTGCGCATACTGCGCCAAAGCTTCCACAAGACCCCGAAATTGCGCCACAACCTGCGGCGGTCGAACCCCGCCACCGGCAATCCGACAATCTCATAGCCTGCGGCAGGGACACGCTCCATCTCCATGCGCCCCTCCGCCCCGACAAACAGAATTTCCGCATTGGGTTCGCGACGCTTCACCGCATTGGCGATTGCCAATGCAGGAAATATATGTCCCCCGGTTCCGCCACCCGAAATCAGAATCTTCATCTGCAATCCTAAATCTTAAAATTCCTTCATATTTACCCCTCGCCCATCTCCCTCTTCACTAAAAACCAACTAACAACTAAAAACTAAAAACCTCACAGCTTCGACGGATTAGCCGCTCCAAGCTCCGCCGGCAGTTCCAGCAACTCCGCATTAATCTCCTTGCGGTTGTTGCTCTGCACTGCATAACGGCTGACACTCAACATTATACCAAAAGCAATCGATGTAGCGATAATTGACGACCCCCCCTTGGAAATCAGCGGCAAAGGCTGTCCCGAAACCGGGAACACCCCGGTGACGATTGCCATATGGAACAGCGCCTGAAGCACAATCAACACCGCCATCCCCATCACAAGCAATGTGGGGAAAGCACGCGAGCAACGCGACGCTATCGCACCTGCCCTCGCAAGCAACATCAGGTAAAGCCCAAGAAGGAACATCCCCCCCACAAAACCCCAGTCCTCGACAACGATTGCAAATATATAATCAGAAAAAGCCAACGGCAAACGCGCCGTTTCGCGAGAATTACCCGGCAGCTGACCCATAATCCCGCCATTGGCCTGTGCCATATAAGAATACTGTTCCTGACGATTCTCCGAGGTTATCGGTTCGGCATACTTGGGTATGGAATCGCCAAGCCAGCGCTCGATTCTGCCCATCTGTGTGCCGGAACGCTCCAGAGTCACTCGCTCACCCTTGAAATTTGTCCCAGTCTCGGTGATGTGCACAAGTTCCGCTTCGGAATATTCCTGGGTACTCTCTTTCTTGTATATAATGCCGGCACCACCCACCAGGGCATAGACCAGCAAGACCGCAGCAAACTTCTTTAGCTGCACACCTCCGATAAGCATCATAGCGAACGAGATTCCCATCAGCAGCAATGTGTTGGTGAGACCCTGCGTAAACAGCAGCCCTCCGCACAGCAACACAAACGCCGCACAAATGGAAACACCGGCCGTACTTACACCACGCTTCTCCTGCGATTGCGACATGACCAGCGCAATCAGCATCACCACAGCCAGTTTCAACAATTCCGCCGGCTGTATCGGAATGCCAAGCAACGTTGTACTGCGACGTGCGCCGTTTATTATGTCCCCCTTAAACAGCACATAAACGGCCAGAACAACCGTGACAGTAACAAAAACAGGCGTTATAGGCTTGAGCCACTTATACTTCATGCGCGACAAGCCCACGGTGATGCACACACCAAGCAGCAACATCTTGCCGTGACGGAGCAACGGGCCGAACACATTCTCGGCCTGTACCTCGCGCGACGACGCGCTGTAAAGCTCTATCACCGAAATCACAAGTATGGCGATATATATCGCCCATATATACTTGTCAGCCTTAGGCAGCGGCTCTTTCATCTTGGCCTCTGCGCCAGGGGCAACACACCCCTCCCTCCTGATATCTCCTTCCATAATTATCTCCCTGTAAATTAACCTACCTCACTAAGAGAGTGTTTAATGGAATCCGCCTCTAAACATACTCTTATCATTTAAATCAAACACCCAGCTCCCGTTTCTTCATCTCCCTGACGGCAGCCTTGAACTTACGCCCGCGGTCCTCATAGCTGTTGAACAGGTCGAAGCTCGCACAGCATGGCGAAAGCAGCACAGTGTCGCCCGGTGCGGCCAATTCACGGCAAGCCGCGATGGCGTCGGCCAGACTGTGGGTATCGCGCAACACAGGTACCTTCCCCTCGAAGAAATCCATAATCTTGGCGTTGTCCTTACCCATGGCAACGATAGCTTTAACCTTTTCACTGACCAAAGGCATGATTTCCTCATAGTCGTTACCCTTGTCCTTGCCGCCGAGAATAAGCACCGTGTTCTTGCCTCCGCGCATCGAATCAAGGGCATACCAGCATGAATTCACGTTCGTGGCCTTGGAATCATTGACCCAGCGCGCACCATTGATGGTTTCAACATGCTCCAGCCTATGCTCCACCCCCTCGAAATCACTTAGGGCACGACGTATATCCTCCTTACGAATGTCGAGCAGACATGCGCTAAGTCCGGCAGCCATAGAGTTCAGCAGATTGTGCATCCCGCGCAGTGCCAGTTGCGCGCGGGGCATGTCGAGCGATGTCTCGGGAGTTTGGAGAAACAGTTCCCCGCTCTCATCCACCCAGGCCGCAGAATCATCCGTTCGGCATTCGCCGAACGGGAACACACGGGCCTCGGTCGTAAACTGCCGCAACTGTTCCGTGATGACAGGGTCATCCTCCCAGAAAATGAAAGCATCGGTGGGCTGCTGGTTACGCAGTATGCGGAACTTGGCGTTGATGTAGTTCTGCATCTTGTATTCATAACGGTCGAGATGGTCGGGCGTAATGTTCATCAGCACGGCGATATTGGCCCGGAAATCATACATGTTCTCCAATTGGAACGAGCTAAGCTCAACCACATAGACATCATGCTTGTCCTCGGCCACCTGCCATGCCAGCGAACGGCCCACGTTACCGGCAAGCCCTGCGTTTATCCCCGCCTCGCGCAATATATGGTAGATAAGCATGGTGGTAGTGGTCTTGCCGTTGGAACCGGTTATGCACACCATCTTGGCATCACTGTAACGCCCGGCAAGCTCTATCTCCGAAATCACCGGGATACCACGGCGCACAAGTTCCTGCACAATAGGAGCCGTTGGGGGCACACCGGGCGATTTGACAACCTCGTCGGCATTGAGAATCAACTCCTCGGTGTGGTGCCCCTGCTCATATGCGATTTTATATCGGTCGAGTGCCTCCAGATAGCGCGGAGCTATCTTCCCGCAGTCACTAAGGAACACATCCATCCCCTTCACCTTCCCCAAAACGGCGGCTCCGATGCCGCTCTCTCCGCCTCCGAGCACCACGAGGCGTTTCTGCTTAGCTTTTTCGCTCATCTTTATATGAGATTATCTTATTTTCAATGTCACAAATGTTATCACCGCCAGGAAAATTCCCACAATCCAGAACCTCGTCACTATTTTCGATTCAGGAATGGCGTTGAGAGGCTTCTGAATCAGAGCCTCTATACCGGCGTTGCCGGGTTTTTGGAAATGATGATGCAACGGAGTCATCTTGAAAACCCGTTTGCCCACACCGGTACGGCGTTTGGTTATCTTGAAATAGGCCACCTGGACCATCACCGACACATCCTCCACAAAGAAGATTGCACAGAGCAACGGAATCAGCAGCTCCTTGTGAATCAGAATGGCCAAAACGGCAATGATGCCCCCTATGGTCAGCGACCCGGTGTCCCCCATGAACACCTGCGCCGGGAAAGCATTGTACCACAGGAAGCCTACCAGTGCGCCTATGAACGCCGCACAGAACACCACAAGTTCCTCGCTTCCCGGGATATACATTATATTGAGGTAGCTCGAATAGATTATCGAGCCGCCAAGATAGGCCATGATGGCCAGTGCCACGGCTATTATCGCCGAACAGCCCGTGGCAAGCCCGTCAAGTCCGTCGGTGAGGTTGGCACCGTTGGATGTGGCGGTTATAACGAAGATTGTCACAAGAATGAACACTATCCATCCTCCCGTCTGCGAGTGGCCGCCCATCCACTTGGTGAGCGACGCATAGTCGAAGTTATTCTCCTTTACAAACGGGATGGTGGTTTGCGTGGCCTTTATGTTCCTGGTCTCGTAGACCACATCCTCAACCTCGTTGGTGGTCACATTGGTCACCTCTCTGTTCTGACGCATCACCACATCAGGACTAAGCATCATCGTCAGGCCGACAATCAGACCAAGCCCCACCTGGCCTACAATCTTGAACCGCCCGCTCATCCCGTCCTTGTTGTGCTTCTGAATCTTAAGATAATCGTCAGCAAAACCCAGGCATCCCAGCCACACCGTGGCGATAAGCATCAGCACCATATAGATGTTGCCGAGGTTACCCACTAACAGACAGGGGACAAGGGTTGACACTATGATTATGATGCCACCCATTGTGGGCGTGCCGGTTTTCTTCATCTGCCCCTCAAGGCCGAGGTTGCGGATAATCTCCCCCACCTGCATCTTCTGCAGCCGGTCAATGATTTTCCGTCCGAACACCAGAGCAATGAACAGCGACAGAAGCAAAGCCGCCCCGCTGCGGAACGTGATGTAGTCCATCAGCCGCGCACCGGGGAAATCCGTCTCCGCCAGATATTTGAAAAGGCTATATAACATGATTAGTATTTTTTAGACAACAAGACGAAAGACGAAAGCGATAATAGTTATCAGCTTCTGACTTTTGATTTCTGATTTCTGACTTCTCTCTTCCGAATATCATTTCTCGCTTTCGTCTTTTGTCTTTTAGTCTTTCGTCTTAAGATTTAGAACCTCCCTCACCTCCTCACGGTCATCGAAATGGTGCTTTACCCCCTTCACTTCCTGATAATCCTCATGCCCCTTCCCTGCCACAAGGACAACATCGCCCGGCTGCGCCAGTGCCACGGCGGTGCGGATTGCTTCGCGACGGTCAACGATGCTAAGCGTCTTCCTGCGCGCCTCCGCATCATCCGCAATCCCGGCCTCCATGTCACGGAGAATATCGGCAGGCTCCTCGAATCGCGGGTTGTCCGATGTGAGGACAACCTTGTCGGAAAGCCGTGCAGCCTCCTGCGCCATAATGGGACGCTTCCCCTTGTCGCGGTTCCCACCCGCGCCCACCACGGTGATTATGCGGCCTCGGTTGCCCACCACTTCACGAATTGCCGTTATCACACTCACAACGGCATCGGGGGTGTGGGCATAGTCAACTATCGCGGTCACAGCGCCATCGGGCGAATGAAACGCCTGGAAACGCCCGGCAACAGGAACAAGGCGGCTCATGTTGACCAGTACAGCCTCCATGTCCCATCCCAGCAGAACCGACGTTCCGAACACCGCCGTGAGATTATAAGCGTTGAAACGCCCCGTGAACAGAACATCCACCTCGCGCCCGTTGAAACTCATCAGTGTGCCGTCAAGGCGGCTTTCGATGACACGCCCCCGGAAATCGGCCATCGCACGCAGCGAATAGCTCTTGCGGCTGGCGCTGGTGTTCTGCAACATCACCTCCCCGGTCTTGTCGTCAATGTTGGTCAGGGCGAAAGCATCCGGACCAAGCCCGTCGAAAAACGACTTCTTGGCATTGAGGTAAGCCTGCACAGTCTTGTGGTAGTCCAGATGGTCGCGGGTCAGGTTGGTGAACACCCCTCCGGCGAACGTAAGTCCGGCAATACGGTGCTGGTCGGCGGCATGTGAGCTGACCTCCATAGCCGCGTATTCACAGCCGCAATCCGCCATCCGTGCCAAAAGCGCGTTGATGGTCAGCGCATCGGGGGTGGTCTGCGTGGCATGCACAGCTTCTGTATCAACATAATTGACCACCGTCGAAAGCAAGCCCGCCTTGTGGCCCATCAGCCGCGCCATCTCATAAATCAGAGTGGCGGTAGTGGTTTTCCCGTTGGTGCCGGTGACCCCCACAAGCTTCAATTTCCTTGAAGGCTCTCCATACCACATCGAGGCAAGTTCACCCAATGCTACAGAGCTGTTGGCAACAGTTATATAAGTCACCTCCGGCTCCATCTCCTGCGGAAGCTCCTCCACGACCATGGCGGCGACACCCTTGCCCTTGAGAGTTGGTATGAACGAATGACCGTCGACGGTAACACCACGCACGGCCACGAACATGGCTCCCTCTCCGGCCTCCCTGGAATCGGCAGTAAGCATCGCAATCTCCTTATCGGTCGCGCCCCTGACCTCTTTAACATCCACCTTCCCTATCAATTCGCTTATCTTCATTGCTTTTGTCTTTCGTCTTTCTGTCTTTTGTCTTTACGTCTCTCCCCCCCTACGGCACCAGCGCAAGCTCCACCACCTTCCCCTTGGGGTAAGCAGTGCCCTCTGCCGGAATCTGCTGCCTGACATAGCCGGTGCCTGTGAAACGCACATCATAGCCCTCATTCTCAAGCGACACTACAGCCTCCCGCAGCCCAAGCCCGAGAACCGACGGTACAGTCCCGGAAGGCATCTTGCGCGGCACTGCCGGATGCGTCTCCGACTTGATTCCGGCTGCCTGGCGCACCGATTTATGCCGCCCGGGCTTCACCGAACCATACAGTTGCGCACGCGAAATCCCGGTGGCACCTTCCGTGAAATCCGACGAATTGCCGAGCAACCCGCGCGAATACATCTTCACGGCAATGTTTTTCATCACCTGTCCCGAAGTGGAGGCCGCGCCAAACATATTGCGCTTGGGATAGAACGTCAGCACGAAACAGGAGTATTTCGGGTCATCAGCAGGGAAGAATCCACAGAATGCCAAACGCTTGCGGGCTGTGTTATACTGCCTGGTCACCCTGTCCACGCTGTAGCACGTGCCAGTTTTCCCGGCCAAGGCCACCTTGTCGTTCTTAAGCGAACGCCCCGTGCCATGGTCGCCCCACACCACCTGCTTGAGCATGTACTGCATCTTGCGGGCATTCTCCTCCGAACAGATGCGGTCGCGGATATATGTCACCGGGAGGATTGAATCGAAATTCTCGGTGTGCAGCCCCTTCACCAGGCGCGGACGCACATAGCGGCCTCCGTTGGCAATGGCATTGTAGATGGACAATGTGTAGATTGGCGGTATCTGCGACGCATAGCCGTAGCACATACGAGAAAGGTCGATGCGCGCGGGATTCGGATTGAAACGGGGAATGCGTTCACCCGCAATCCCGGTGTTCATCTGCTCCAGAAATCCTATGGAGCGTAAACGCTCAACGAATCCCTTCGGATTCTTGTCGTAGCCACGGGTGATGATGCGGGCCATGCCGATGTTGCTTGACTGCTCGATGACTTCGCGCACACGCAACGACCCGTTGTAGTGTGAATCGGTTATGGGGCGCCCGCCGGCATAAGCCCACGACTTGCCGATGGGTATAACCTCCTCCAGGTTGCTGACCAACCCGTCCTCAAGGGCAATCATCATGGAGATTGGCTTGACAACCGAACCCGGCTCAAATCCCTCTACGGCATAATTGCGTGCCTCGATATATCCCCTGCCGCTGCTGGAGCGTTCAAGATTGGAAATAGCCTTAATGTCACCGGTCTCAACTTCCATTAGTATGGCGCATCCCCAGTCGGCTGAACAGGAATCGAGCACACGGTTAAGCTCGTTCTCAACGATGTCCTGCAATTGTATGTCGATGGTGGTGCGAACATTGTAGCCGCGCACCGGCGCAACGTCAGTCCAGTTGACGATATCTTTGGTGAGAGCTATTTTCTTCGCAAGGCCGGGAACTCCGTAAAGCAACGTGTCCAAAGCCATCTCAAGACCATAACGCCCATGAATCTCACGGCATTCGGTGGTCTGCCCCACACCACCCACAGATCGGCGAGCCATGGCACCGTAGGGATTGCTACGACGCATAACCGATTCCACCGTCATCCCCGTCTTGTTGGCATTCCCTATGTTGAAAAACGGGAACGACTTGATTTTCTGCAAGTCAAGGAAACTGATATTGCTTATCAAAGGCCAGGCGCGCGGACGTTTATTCCGTTCGGTCTTCAAAGGCTGCTCAAGCCGCTTGCGCCATTCATCACGTGTGCGCACCGGGAAATTGGCCGCCATGGAATCGGCAAGGGCATCGATGTTGGCCAGATATTCGTTCTGCTTGAAATTATCGCAACGGAAATCCACACGCACAGTGTAGTAACGCAGGTTCGTGGCAAGGATATACCCCTTGTCTGAAAGGATGTCACCGCGTTCGGGCAGAATGGTGTCCACCTTCTCCAGCTGCTTGCGCGCCTTTTCGTTCCAATGATGCGCATCAATCATAGTGGTGGAAAACAGCTTGTAACCTATGCACCCAGAGAAAAAAAGTATGAGGATGGTTATGACCCCATACCGAAACAGAATATGCGAATGGTTATCCTTTTTCATTTCCCCTTTTTTGTTTTTTAATCTTTCATCTATGCTCCATCAACTTCCCGTTTCCCCTGCTGACTTCCAACTAAAAACTCCTCACTAAAAAACTCCTCACTTGCTCACCCTGAACGGCGGCTGGTCCTGGACACGCAGCCCGAGTCCCAGCGAATCAACGGTCTCCTGCATGGACGATTCGCGGATGCGGCTCATATAGTTCGACTTCGCGCGGATGCGCTCCGTCTTGGCCACTTCCAGTTCTCGCTCAAGCGTGCGTATGGTCTCCATCTGCGTCTGGCAAGTGTAACGGTTGGTGATATAGACCATCAGCATGATGACTGCAGCAAGCACAACCAGCCAGTTGCGGCGGAAAAAGTCAATCGACAGGATGCGGCCGTGCAACGCACGCAACATAAATGTGTCGCGCACAACCCCGGCACGCTTTCCGCGCCCCGCTGTCTCCTCATTGCCGTTATTTTCCAAATTCACGTTTCCCATCGTTCCTCCGCTGGCATTCTAATTGACGCCGACCTTTTCCGCCACCCGGAGTTTGGCACTGCGCGCACGCGGGTTGGCCTCAATCTCACTTTCATCGGGAACAATCGGCTTCGATGACACCAGCCTGAAAGGCGAGAGGCTGCGTCCGAAGAAATCTTTTGTTTCCTTCCCCTCAAGGTTCCCGGTCTTAAGGAAATTCTTCACCAGCCTGTCCTCAAGCGAATGATATGTTATCACCGCGAGCCTCCCCCCGGGGCCAAGCACCTCAAGCGCCTGTGTCAGCAACTGCCTCAACGCGTCGATTTCATTGTTGACAACAATGCGCAATGCCTGGAACACTTGTGCAAGCTCTTTCTTCTCCTGCCGCGGGCTTATCAGCGGGCTTATCACTTCGAGCAACCGTGGCACCGTGGTTATCGCACCTTGCGCACGTGCCTTGACGATGGCCGATGCAAGCTTCCTTGCCTGACGGAGCTCTCCATAGAGATGGAACATGTCGGCAAGCTCCGCTTCGGAAGCCTCGGCGATGACAGTCGCAGCACTGCGACGGGCATCCCGGTTCATGCGCATGTCCAAGGCTCCGTCCCAACGAAACGAGAAACCCCTCTCCGGGTCATCAAAATGGTGGAACGAAACCCCAAGGTCGGCAAGGATGCCGTCCACCTCCCCGGCACCGTAAAACCGCAAGAAATTGCGCAGGTAGCGGAAATTCCCGTGCACCAGTGTCAGGCGCGGGTCCCCGCCAAGCTCACGTTCCGCCACCGCACGGTTTATCGCATCCGTATCCTGATCGAACGACAGCAGCCTCCCCTCATGTCCGAGACGCTGCAAAATGCCGCGCGTATGTCCGCCACCGCCCAACGTACAATCCGCGTACGTTCCTGACGGCTTGATGTTTAACGCATCAAGCGATTGCACAAACAGAGCCGGTATATGGTAAGGTTGGACAGTCATGTGAAGAATCAGGCTTTTGAAGCGTAAAGTTACTAAATTATCTCTAAGAATTTACAATGCCAAATCGCAAAAACACCTCACTGTCACAAAAAAAGTTATCAACATCCCATCAGGAACGTTGATAACCGCTTGTGTTCTCAAATGTAAACCGCACTGGCTTTAAAGATTGTCTAAAATTTTTTCCAAAAGATTTTTAGACACTCTCTTAATCAGCCGGCATCCCCCTTCAGCAGGCGTGCAAGCCGCTCTACACCGGCGGTGGCAGTCATGGGAAGCACCGTCACACCCTGCGGCACCGCTGCCGGATGCGGGTCGATATAATACACCGGCACACCCTTACGGACATAATGCAACAGCCCTGCAGCAGGATATACATTCAAACTCGTACCGATGACCACAAACACATCGGCCTCCTCCACCAGGCTTATGGCCGGCTCGATATTCGGCACCGCTTCTTGAAAGAAAACAATGTGAGGCCGCACACGATGCCCCTCGATTTCCGTTTCAGGCGTGGTCTCGAGAGCCTGCGGCTCAAGCTTCCACACCCGCGTATCGTCATCAACGGCACGCACTTTCATCAGCTCCCCGTGCAAATGCAGCACATGGCTGCTTCCGGCACGTTCATGCAGGTCATCGACATTCTGGGTTATGATATAGACCTCATAATCACGCTCAAGCCCCACCAGCCCGAGGTGACCGGCATTGGGCTGCGCCTCCAGCAAATCCTTGCGACGGGCATTGTAGAAATCATGCACAAGCCTGGGGTTACGCATGAAACCCTCCGCCGAAGCCACATCCATCACATTGTAGTTTTCCCACAGGCCGCCTGCATCACGGAACGTGCTTATCCCGCTCTCCGCGCTCATACCAGCGCCCGTCGAAATCACCAATTTTTTCTTTCCCATAGATAGGTTTTAGTTATTAGTTGTTAGTCTTTAGACGAAAGACGAAAGCGATAAGGCCATAGAAAGCAAAAAGTTTATAAGATTTATAGTCCCCCCTCACATCTAACAACTAAAAACTAACACCCCCACCTCCCCGAAAGTCATATAATAGAAGCACCAGTGGCTCAACACCAGCAGCACCAGGATTATCCACGACATCACCGTTCGCCGGCCATAGCACTGCCATGCCAGGAACCCCGACATCAGCACATACGCCGGATAGAACCACACAAGCCCCCTGACAATCGGATTAGCATTTTCCACCAGCGACACCATCGCCGGGAAAACCGCCCCGGGCAACATGCACACCACAATCACCACCCACATCCACCAAGGCACACGCTTTCTGCTCCCTATGCTTCCACTCATATATAATATTCAGGTTAATCTCAATACAACACTTCAAATCATCTCACGAAATTTTTCAGAACCAAAATAATCGTATAAAAACAACGGAAATGCGCTCAACACAGCCACTTGCGGGCATGAACGAGAAATACATACCCGTTTTTGCACGTCGAATATGCCCGATTGCGAAATCTCTCCATGCAATTCATTGGTTCCTGACAACAAAAGTGCCGTTGTCGCCAGATGGCAACATATAATTTCCCGCCATTTAGAATCCGAAATCCTCGCAATATCACTCAACAATGGTTTTTCATTGGCAACAATACTTTTATATTCCTTCACCGGCGGGCAGTCGGCCCTATTAACGCAGGTGTCCCGCGCTGGACAATGGGGGCCTTTGCATTTGGCCATCACAATATCCGATACATCCTTTGGGACACAGAAGTCATCTTGACTTTTTGAGTCTGTTAATGTGTTTAAGAAATATCACATGGAA
>WSMN01000040.1 GCA_013316535.1 Muribaculaceae bacterium
CCACCGCATAAACTACACCATATATAATCTCCAGGCATTCATCGACGGCGACATCCAGGACTGTATAGACCACCTGATTATCGCCGAAAACGCCGAAAAGCTTAAAGCCACCGAACTTTAAATGGCACTAAACAACAGATGTTATTAAATACCATCTTAACAAACGATATACATGTATGACACGTAAAGAACTCATTGAAAACATAGCGCGCAAGCGGTCATTCCTGTGTGTAGGCCTCGACAGTGACCCGCTGAAGTTGCCAACAAGCATACTGGATACGGCAGTATCTCCTGCACAAGCAATGCTCAACTTCAACAAGGCGATAGTGGATGCCACAGCACCTTATTGCGTGGCCTACAAGCCCAACACAGCATTCTATGAAGCTCTCGGAGCTGAAGGATGGAAAGTGCTTGCACAAACAATCGAGTACATACGTAAGAACCACCCCGACCAATTCATTATAGCCGATGCAAAACGTGGAGACATAGGCAACACTTCGGCTCTATATGCACGTGCTTTCTTCGAGAACATGAATGTGGATGCCCTGACGGTGGCACCTTACATGGGTTCTGACAGCGTGAAGCCTTTCCTCGGGCACGATGGCAAATGGGTCATACTGCTTGCACTAACTTCAAACCCCGGTTCAAAGGATTTCCAATTCCTTGCCACAATAAATACAGAAGGATGCAATGCCCGACTTTTCGAGGATGTTCTCTCCACTGCACAGGAATGGGGAAGCAACGATGAAATGATGTTCGTGGTAGGTGCCACCCAGGGTGAAATGTTCGCCGACATACGCCGCGTGGCACCCGAACATTTTCTATTGGTGCCGGGAGTGGGTGCACAAGGTGGCGACCTCGCAACCGTATGCCGCCATGGCATGACACCCGACTGCGGACTGCTGGTCAATTCCTCACGCGGAATAATCTTCGCATCAAAAGGGGAGGACTTCGCTGACGCAGCGGCAAAAGCAGCCCAGGCACTTGCATCGGAAATGGACGGAATGCTTAACACATATAGCAAAATTTAACGCTCGGTTTAAGTTACTTTCACCGAATATTGATTATTTTTGCCCTACTAAAATGCAATAGCGCTGTTCTATACGCATGCGGCATGTAACGCGCATGAGACCAAATGATTAAGCGGCATGCCAATTACAACGGCAATCAATTTAAAAACTCTCATAAACTATGACAATCGACAACTACAATTTCGCCGGCAAAAAAGCCATCGTGCGAGTTGACTTCAACGTACCCTTGGATGAGAACGGTCACATCACCGATGACACACGTATCCGTGGCGCGCTTCCGACCCTGAAGAAAATTCTTGAGGACGGCGGCAGCCTCATCATCATGTCTCATATGGGCAAGCCCAAAGGGAAAGTGAACCCGAAATTCTCCCTTGCTCAAATCAAGGACGACGTAGCTAAGGCTCTTGGCCGCGACGTAATTTTCGCTCCTGACTGCGCAAATGCAGCCGAGGCCGCTGCGAACCTGAAACCGGGTGAGGTTCTCCTGCTCGAAAACCTCCGTTTCTATCCCGAGGAAGAAGGGAAGCCCGTTGGTATCGACAAGGAAGATCCCGCTTACGATGCAGCCAAGAAGGAAATGAAAGAGCGTCAGAAAAACTTCGCCAAGACACTCGCATCCTATGCCGATGTATATGTAAACGACGCATTCGGCACAGCACACCGCAAACATGCCTCCACAGCTGTTGTTGCCGATAACTTCGGTGCCGACGACAAAATGCTCGGCTATCTCATGGAAAAAGAGGTCAACGCTGTTGACAAAATCCTGAGCGATATCAAGCGTCCTTTCACCGCAATCATGGGTGGTTCTAAAGTATCGACCAAAATCGGTATCATCGAAAACCTCATGGATAAGGTTGACAACCTCATCCTCTGCGGCGGCATGACCTATACATTCGCGAAAGCCATGGGCGGCCACATCGGTATTTCCATCTGTGAGGACGACAAGCTCGACCTTGCCCGCGACATCATGAAGAAAGCAAAAGAGAAAGGTGTGAACCTCGTGCTCGGTACCGATTGTGTTGCCGGTGACAAGTTCTCCAACGATGCCAACACACAGGTTGTATCAGTAATGGAAATTCCCGACGGATGGGAAGGCATGGACGCAGGTCCCGAAACCCGCAAGTCATTCGCTGATGTAATCCGCAATGCCAAGACCATTCTTTGGAACGGCCCCGCAGGTGTATTTGAATTCGACAACTTCACTGCAGGTTCGCGCGCTATTGCCGAAGCAATTGTAGAAGCCACCAACAACGGCGCATTCTCACTCGTTGGCGGCGGCGACTCTGTTGCCTGTGTCAACAAATTCGGTCTTGCTGATGAAGTATCTTATGTATCGACCGGAGGTGGCGCATTGCTCGAAGCTATCGAGGGAAAAATTCTTCCCGGCATTGCAGCCATCCGTGGCGACAAATAAAAAACATATCGCGGCTACACAGCCGCAATTGTAAAGACACCATTCATGGTGGCCTTGTAACCAATCTATCTTAAACGTTACAAGACACCATGAATGGTGTCTTTACAGTATATACTATTGAACAATATGGAGGATTTCTGGAAGTTTGTGGAAAAACACCGCAACGACGACCCTGCCAGGTTGCGGCTCAAATACCATGGCAGCAATGAATGCTGGATAGAGGATGCCATAACCCACATTGAATGTATGCGTAAATGTGGTAACAAGTTCGGTGAAGCACAGCCCGAACTGATGCTATCCACATTATCTGTAGAGCAAGCCACATCCGAAAGAGTGGCACAATTGCACGGAGAGATAGCCTGTAGGCTGATTGGCAATCCTCACAACATCCTCGACATGACATGTGGGCTTGGGATAGACCTTCATGCACTATCCGGCACATTCCAATGCCACTCAACAGGAATTGAAATCAATCCCAAGCTGGCCAATGCCGCTACATACAACTTTCGGAACAATCCGTTGGTGGATATCGTCAATGCTGATTCCGTAAAATGGCTCGAATCATTATCTGACGATACAAAATTCGACTTGATTTTCATTGACCCGGCACGCCGTGGCGATGTGGGTCAACGCCTGTTCAACATCCATCATTGCCAACCCGATGTTGCGGAAATGCTTCCCTTACTCGCCGACAAATGCCGCTATGCCATGGTGAAACTGTCGCCAATGCTTGACGTAACGCAGACACTGCGCGACTTACCTCCCATTACTGAACTTCACATAGTGGATGACAACGGAGAATGCCGCGAATTGCTTGCCGTGCTTGATTTAACCTCCGAATCAAGGGAAACCGAGCCACTCATAACCGTACACTCCGAAGACAGAACCCTGTCATTCACACCTGCAGAGGAACGGCAACAGCACGAACAATATGGTAATGCCCTTGCCGGGATGTGGCTTTTCGAGCCGTCACCGGCATGTATGAAAGCGCGACCGTTCGCCACCCTATGCCAATGTCACGGGCTAAGGAAACTCCATCCCAACACGAATCTGTTCGTGAACGACACCACGGTTTACGATTTGCCCGGGAAATGGTATGAAATAAAGGAAGTCGCTGATTTCGCATCGTCGGTAATAAAAACCATAGGCAAACGCATACCCAAAGCCGACATCGCCGCCCGTAACTTCCCATTCAAAGCCGAGGAACTGCAACGCCGCCTCAAAATCAAATCGGGTGGCCAACACCGCATAATTGGAGCAACAATCGGCGAACCACGCATCCCCGAACGCCATGTGCTGCTTGTGCTACGGAAAATGTAGAGACGGCATTAATGCCATCTTTTGTATCCGTATGTGCATTATGAAGTAAATAGTTACAAGACGGCATGAATGCCGTCTCTACGTTTCATTGTCGGAAGTTATTATTTTTGGAACATACGAGCCATATCGCGCTTGTCATCACGCTCTTTGATTGACTGCCTCTTATCATATTCCTTTTTACCACGACCAATGCCAATCACCAATTTCGCATAACCACGCTCACTGATAAACAAACGAAGGGGTACAATGGTGAACCCCGCCTCCTTGCCGTTTTTATCCAATGAGGCAATCTCCTTGCGGTTCAGCAGAAGTTTACGGTCACGGCGTTCAGTATGGTTATTATAAGTGCCATAGAAATATTCGGCGATATACATGTTTTTGACCCAAACCTCGCCGTTATTGACATAGCAGAACGTATCGACCAACGATGCTTTCCCTTGACGAATAGACTTGATTTCAGTGCCGGTAAGCACTATACCAGCAGTGAACGTATCTGAAATGGCATAATCGAAAGTAGCGCGCCGGTTCTTTATATTTACTTCCTTGAATTTCATAGACCTTACGTTTTATTTACGTCACACCAATGCATTTAGCAAAAATGAGACCAGATAGGCGGAGCCGAGTACAGACGCTGTAGCCATAATCATGAAAAGCCCGATATTACGTTCCTCCACACCGGCGTAACGCCACCCTTTCCATAAAATGAACACTACATACAATGGCAGGAATTCAATAAGGGCGATACGCACTTTAACCACATTGGAAACCAATGTGATTATTCCAAGGAAAGTAACACAATACATAATCATCGACATCCATCTGCCTCGTTTTTCAACCGTCGCTTCGGAAAGCAAACGCGGCATATATGTCTGGAACACATATCGGGCGAATTGTGTTGACAGAAAAAGCGAGACAAATGTGATGATGGCCATCTGCAACGCACCCAGAAATCCGGGGCCTCCCTCATAAAACATCTTTATGAAAGAGGAACACGCGCACACACCGATGGCAGGGAGAAAACATGACCTAAACAGATGCGACGCGTGTCGCTCGCTCCAAGCGTCTTCCTCATCATGGAAAGATGCCCCGTGTTTCCCGCCGGTCTCTCCGAGATGGCGGTTGCGGTAATCAAGAAATTTCTCCCTTTCTTCTATTGCCATATCTTCCCACCCGCGTGCAGGTGCGAAAATCAATTGCACAAGATTCTTCAGATACTCGTTCACCTCCAATTTATCGTTTCCGCAAAATTAGCCAAAATACACGAGATTTCCGCGAAACTCCCGTTTCAATTCCCAAGATTCCCACGTAAATATCGGCCAAGGCAGGGGAGGGTGGCATTCTTCAGTGCAATGCGGCCATCCGCGCCAACAAGATACAGAGCAGGAGTGGAGCGCAAGGCATAGGCATTACGTGCATCCTGTGCATCACATGCAGTCGCCATAATCCATTCCGAAGGCATCCGGGCAATCGGAGCCTTTATGTTCTCCTCGGCAAGGTTTATGGCAATTACATTCATCCGACCCTGTGCCACACATCGGCTGAATCCTTCGTCACCATCAAGGGCGGTGGCAAGGCGGCGGCATCCGTCACAACCGGAATCATAGAACATAAGCAAAGTCGGTTTTGCCGGCTTCATGAGTTGCTGCAACGAAACCTCCTTTTTCCCTGCCAACACCAGGCGCAGGGCGGGGGCGGCAGTGCCTGGGGCAGAATGCCCCATATCCTCAAGCAATAGTTTCATTCGTTCCACATCAACATCATTGGCAACAGCATAACGTGCAAACGGCTCGAAACAGTCCTCACAATACACCGGTGACTGTGGCTCATAAAGATAACGCTCGGCAACCGCCACAAATAAAGCCGGGGCACCCGGCGAAGCCTCGGCGGCATTCATCAGACGCACCACTGCAGCCTCATGTCCCGCTTTGGAAGCATGAGGCATAACCGATGCGAAATTGGCGAAACTCCCTTCAATGAAAGCCGTGTCGCAAATAGCTTCGGCATCACTAAAATCCATCCCATCCCAAAAATGTTCCAAAAGGTAGTCCGCCCGCTCCTCGGGCTGCTGCAGTCCAGCTGGAATCTGCGGCAACGGCAATTCCCTTGCACCGGCAAGAGAAGCACCGGCAAGTAAAAACAACAAGCGGAAGCGATTCATGGCTTTTTCAATCTTCATTTAACACTCCCTGGAACCTCATCACCATATACGGTACGTATAAAGCATCCATGCGACACGGTAGGAAGACCATCACTTTTGCGTACGGCATTATTGCTATACCCCTCAAAACCGAACGTAAAATAATTTATGTCAAAAGATGACGAAAATTTGGAATCCGGGAACTCCTTAGTCTCGGTGCTACCGCCATCATTGGTGACTGTGATGGATTTTGTAGGCATTTCCGGATAATAATATTTGGTCCAATAAATTGCGCCGGGACGACGATACAGGTCATAAAACAACGGCATGTCCTTTATGGCGGCATCCACAAAGGCCGCACTTCGACCGGCATATCTCAATGTACCGTCCTTATCATCATTACGCCATCCGCCGGAAATTTTCCTGTGACCGTGACCGGCAAAACCGATAGGCAAGAAAATCTGTTTGCATGTCTTAGAGTTATATACGAAAGTTCCTCTCATACCCTTACTTGAAGGCCCACCGTTCTCATCATCGTAGCCGAATGCTTCATCAGTTGTTTCAGCCACCTCCGTCGCACCATCGCCATATAGCACCCCATAGGCTTGTTTGATATTGAAATTGATGTCATTGGCACTCGATGCTATGAACGTATAAAAATCGGCGGCAGTGGCTATATGCTCACCAGGGTTCGTTATCGTCCATGTACTCACATCGAGATTATTGATTTTCTCCATAGGAACCAATGTGCTTATTTGGCTCCATGACTTCAAACCGGCATTACCTTTTTCATCAATAATTTCAAATTTATTATCACCGGGATTTACCCCCCATCCATAAGTGTGGTTGTTCTTAGCCAATATGGCTATATTATTGCCGCGTTTGAACAACGAACCTTCCTGCAGGGGGGAAACGGCAGGAACGGCCTTACCGTTTTCGAAATGATGTATGTTGAACGATGACCAGCGTTGACCGTTGCCCACCACATCAACCGGCTCCTGATAGCCCTTGCGGACAAAAATATCATGCTCGCAGGAATAATTGTGATAACGCACTTTCACTATTGCGAACCCCTTGTTACCATTGAAATTAATATTGAAATCAATAGGGCATTCCGATTCCCCTTCAATTCTGCTCACATTAGACTGCGGCTTATTACCTTGTCCGATTCCGGCATCAGTGGTAGACAGGGTTATGATAGGGGCATTGGGGCCTGTGACCACTTCCGCACTCCATTTGCCTATTGACGTGAATTTGCTGAACGTTTTCTCATCCTCGCCAAGTTGCATCAATGCCACATGGAAATATTCATTATTGCCCTCACTACGCCATACACCTTTTGGATTGACGATTCGCGGAACCTGTATGACATCCAGATATGTAGGCTCAAAATCCTTGTTCTCCGCACCATTGGTGTATATTGAGAATCTTACACGCTGCTTGCGGGCATATGAAAGGTAAGGGTTGTTGCCCGAATATGCAGTACGGGCCACCAAATCTTTGGCTCGTGTGTAAAGTGGGATGGAAAAAATTCTATCAGAGACTTCTTCGCCCGACCCGGACAACGATGACACGAAGTATGCCCCCCTGTCGCCCACATTGTTCGAATCATACCCAGTCTCGTTAGGAACTACACTGTAATCACGCACACCCTTGTTGTGGCCTCCAAGCTCCCCGTTAAAATACCGTAAGTTCAAATCATGATAGTCAATCTTAATAGCACCTTGATCGTAGGATGTTGAAGGCACACCTTCCCATCCAGGTTGTTCCACCGAGATCACATTGGTCTGGCTCAATGACAGGAAACTGTTATGCCTGCCACCCTTGGTAATTTCACCATTCCAATAAACGCCGGAACCGTTCGTCCCACCTACAGCCTTAGGGAAATTAATCCCGTCACCCCATGGCATCCAAAAACCTTTTCTGTTGGGGTCCTCCTCGATTTCGGCATGCAGGGTAGAATTGGCGGGGATTTTTCCGGCAACCTTCACAGACACCATCATCTTCTTGTTATAAAGATAAGAGATGAATTGCGGGGATGCAACAAGGATGCCACGCTTATGCTCATATTCTATGTGCCAGTCGGCATCATTGCCATATCCTTTAAGCTGGAGGGTGAGCTTGTAGTGTGTGTTGCGCTCGGCATCGAAATCCTTGTCAGTGTCCTTGCCAAGCATGAACCGGTATACAATAGGGCCGGCACTCACACTGCCGTCGAAAGAGGTGCATCTGTAGTGGCCGTGTACCTGTACATACGTTCCATAGGGTTTACCATCTTTCCAACTGTTTTTATCTCCAATTTGATTGGGTGTCCAGTCGGGACGGTCAATCAAATTGTCATGGTTAGCATCCTGCTGCTTTGAAAATTCGCCCCTGCCTTGCAGATTCTCATAAAAGAACAGAGATTTCTCGGCATGTCCGTGGCGCTTTGTTATAGCCGACGGGTCGCGACCCTCGGTTTCGCCTTTACCGAGATATGGAACCACATTACTCACATGATAATATGATTTCGGAAGAAGCATGTTGCCATCCACTTTGGAAAGATCCTGCACAAGGTCATAGGGGCCATGGAATATAAGGCCATTGGAATTTTCTTTGTAGCGGGTTGCGGCATCTATGGGGAGCATGGCAGTGGCATCAAGCCCTTTGCCGTAATCGCGTCCGGCAGTGTTCGGATTGCCGAGGAGACATTGCTGGGGAATGTCATAAAGTGCGATTGTATCGATATAGACCTGCACGTTGTCATAAAGCCCCGTGCCGTCGAAAGCCACAGTGACCTTTGAGGCCAGGCGGCGCAGCCAGCAATGCAGACTCACCATCTTGTTGGTTATCGAAAGGGGAGATGAATCGGTGGCGTTGCGATTGGGCGCGTGAGAAAACACCCCGAACATCTCGCTGTTCTTTGAAATGTCGTTTATCTCCCATCGGCGGGGTATGTTTTTCATCTTATGCCTGTCGGATACCTGGGAAGATGTGATGTCGGCGGCATTGGCAATGGCATACATATAGTAGTTTGCCGACGGAAGAGTGATGTTGAATGTGACCTTACCAGACACTTTGTCCTGAAAATCCTCGTCCTTTTCTTCGGGAAGACGGTTATCGGCATCCTTGGTGTATTTCACATTGGAGACTATACCACCGATTGTGCCGCCCACAGCAACACCATTGTTAATGATTGTCAAGTCCTCTGACAGCACTCCTGAGTCCGCTTTATAGATAAGAATGCGTAGATGGTCGATGTTCTGTATGGAATTTCCGGCAATCGCTTCGTCTCTGGCTGCGACACGCGACCTTAGTTCATGCTCATTCTCGGCATCAAACGAAATCTCCACAGCGAGGTCGCGCATGGAGCCGTCTATAAGGCCTCCCTCATCATCAAGCAACAAATCATCCTTGCACGAGGTTGTGGCGCAGATGCCGGCAAACATCAGCGCCAAGAGCGATAATATGTTTATATATGTTCTTTCCATTAATGTCATAATGCTCAAAACAATATCAATGACAGCGGTCATTTGTAGACCGGCACATCTTCGCCCGTGAGTTGGGTGAAATCTGGACGATACCACACGGAGTTCTTTCGGTCGTAGTAATAGAACAGCTTGTCCTGCACGGTAGGCTTATCCCCGTAAGTCTCCTTCTTGCGGATTTCATTACATTCTATCTTGGTTGTGGTATCTTTTATAGTAATGGTGGTGACCAGTTCAAACGGGTTCCAGATTTCGGTCTCCTTATCAGTGGCGTAGAAATTGTTTTCCTTAATGTCATGATAACAGAAGAAACGCTGGTTGTCGTCGCGCACAAGGCTCCACCCTGTCACGGGGTCGACACTGATATATGGGTCGGCGACCGGGGTTTTCTTGTCAGGCCCGTAATACTGGCCTGTATCGGGGTCATACCAATAGATAATCTTGCCGTCCACATCGAGCACAGGCACATAATTGGGCCCGACAATTAGCCCGAACGAGGGGTCAAGGTCAATTTCATTATATGGAACCATCTGCACCATCGGTGTCAACGATTTGGAAAGGGTGAAGCGGTACCAATAGTTGCGGAGAATGTCGAAATGCTTGCCGGAGCCTACATAGTCCTTGAATTCCACCACATCGTATTCCTTTTCAGTGTCCTCCTTGAAACGCACCCTGATAACGGCGCGTTCCCCGTCGGGACGGGCGACTCCTGCCGATGTAAGATTGGAGTATTCGGGAAGATATGCAATGAACGAGCCACCCTCGGTTTTCACCATCGGCACCTCTCCGGCCACCTCGGCTCCAACGGGAATATTAGGGACATTTACATAATCCTTGTCATAGCTGCCGTGCACATAGTCCGACTCGCTGTTGACATCTCGAGGGGCACAAAATCCCGAATTGTTATAACGATATATACGCGCCCATTCAATGTCGACCGGGCAATCCGCTTTTTTGATTACCTCTACCTTGGCGAACGCCCGGAGCAGATGCACCGTTCCCACCTCGGCATGATAATTGTCATCGAAATGCAGTGTCTGCAATTTACCGATTCCGAACAGCGGGATGAGATTAGTCTCCGATGGGAGCATCCTGTCGGCCGAGAAAGCGTACTGCATTTCACACAACTGCGCTATGGTCGTTGAGCCGACCTCAAGAGCACTATCATCGGTATAGGATGGCCAATTGACAAGAGCCACCACTTTCACCTCGGCATCTTTTATATCAGCCGGGGTGTCGCCACTGACATAATAGGTCTTTGATGTGGCGGTTTGCCCAGTCGGCACCACCGCATGCACTTCCATTGGAGCCACAAGGCGGTTGTTTCCGTCGAAGAAATAGAATTTGAAATTATAATTGAGAATGTCGATGTAGTTTTCATAACCCGCTCCAGAGTCATAACCGTCGCCAAGGAATCCCGGTGCCCGCGATGTAAAGGCGGTTCCCCCGCTGGTGTCGCTGACAGTTATACTGAATCCCGTGTGCAACATTCCCGGCACAGCCGAGCCACCACCTGCCTGCGAACCATCGAATGGTTCGTCAGAAGCAGCGGAACAGCCGTGGAGCATCACCATGCAGGCCACAGCCATGCACAGCTCCATCAGCCTCCGATGCAGCAAGAGATTAATATGTTGCACGTTATAGGTCACAGTCTACTGAACTTCTTTTATGCCTCAATGTTCTGGAACACGATTTTCCATGAGTTGATGAAGATATGGGATTTCACCCACCGGTCATCTTCATCAAGAAAGAACACCATCGAATAATCGTCCTGACGGTCGAGGTACTCCTGATCCGACATTTTCTCTTTATGTTTACCTTTAACCATTATACAATAATCTATAAACGGAAGATGCACTATACGCTCATTCTCATCATTATAGATATTGACGAATGCAGTTCTGCGATGGTTCTCCATCAACCTGCCAACGGAAAGTTCAGCCACGGCGGCGCTAACCTGCACCAACTCCCGTGCAACAATGGGATCGTCATCGGCACCCGAATAGTCCGGCACTTCAATCCCGGCTATACCGGCATCAGTGTGCGAAGCGAAATAGGTGAGAGGTTCATCAGCCAACAGAGAGTTATCCCAATCCATCAGACCATTCTCATCGGTGATTGTGAACGTGAAGGCGTCTTTGTCAACAGGCTCGCCGGAAAGATGCTGAAGCACTATGTGGATATCATTGGTGTTCTTCACCAACGGCACGGTATATACATGTGTACCCTGCGAGGAGGGGAAGTTTTGTTTGGCGAGCTTGCCATGATATAGGTTGTCGAGAGGCTTACGTACATGAGAGCCATCCGTCCCCCAAGGCCCTTGCAAAGGAGCAGCGCGTTGCAACAGCTTGCAACGCAATTCGGTATGTACATCGGAATCATTCACTCCGAACGAAGTGCGGTGTCCCTCGCCACACCAGGCGATGAGTGTGTAGTCACCGGGGGCAACATCGACATCCATCATGTATCCGTCCTGCGAGAGAGCCTGTCCCGATTCGTGCTTTTTCAGCACCACACGCCCGCTACGGTCGTCGACCACGTACAACGTCACGTCCTTAACCTCACGAGGGAAAGCATCGGCGAATTTCATGTTCATATCGTAGACAAACCGCACCTTATAATAAGGGGCGCAATCACCTTCGTCATCATATATAAGCCCGTTGCACGAAGTGGTCGCCACCAAACCGGCAAAAGCCACAGCCACAGCAGTGATTCTGTTGCGCACTACAGGGGATAATATGCGGTCAAAGCAATGTTTCACAATCTTTGTTCCTTATATAATTGATGTGTTCATTCTTGTTCTGACCTGTGCCGCATTATGGCTACAGGGGAGAGTTCTTTTATAATGGAGGCGGCATAGTATGCCGCTCGTTATGGTCATATTAAATGAAAAGTTTCAGCTTTTCGTAGCGGAGATAGAATCGGAGAGATTATTTGAATGAGGAATCTTATAAAGATTACAAGAATAAGGGTGAAAATATAAAAGGGCGGCCGGGCCATCGCAGCCATCGGCCGCCCTTTTGCTTATGTTGATTTATTTAAGGAATTACAATGGAACATCCTGGTTAACAATCTTCCAAGAAAGGATGTTGATGTTCACTCCGAGATAGTAGAGAGGATCTTCGGCCTCATCCTGGAATAGTTTTTCATCAGGGTCAAACACCCCATGGCCAACCTTGGAGAAACTGCTTATGTTGAGCTTGTACCAGTGATTACGTACAACACCGTAGTAACCCTCTACAGCCTTATCGGCATTGGCATCAACGGCAGCGTAATGTTCAATGGGAATGTAGTAGACATTGGCGCCGCCCTTATAGCTTACGGCAGGGTAATTAGAGTCGGCAGCGGGCTGGTTATCGTTAAGCTTGGTCTCAAGGTCGGCCACATTTGCTTCAGTCATGGCAGAGCCGTTATCAGCGTAAAGCTTTACGGTCTTGTCTTTTATCACGATGTGTACATGGCCGGTCTTGCCGGATGCGTCTTTCTCAAGCTTGAAGAAATTGCTGTCAACCTGCTTGTAGTGGCTCTTATCATTCTCGTCAGTACCTGTGAACGTATAGAAGTTCAGGTTTTTGGAGTCCCCGTTCTTGATTTTGTTGAGCACATAGTTGATGTAGGCGCTTTCAAGGTAGAGCACACCATGATAGCTTACCATGTCGATGGCTTCGCCGTTCTTGTCGCAAATGCGGGTCTTGAGCACCACATGGGTGGTTTGAGATGAAACCACGCGACTGCGGTTCTCTGAATCCTTGGTGAAGATGTTGGCGGCGGAGCTGGTCAGCTCGTTGCAATAGTCATAAGCACCGATAGCGTTGGACGAGGCAACGGGATCTTTACCGAAAGTGGTGTAAACCAAGCCGAGTTCATTTTCATCATTGCTGTCGGTTACATCGGGCATCTTGTTGGCATCGCCATAAGAATTGTCATTATAGAGTGCCGACTTAGCCCAATAGCTACGGAAATGAGGAGCGTCATTCCAGGCTGCGAAAGGAGCGTTATTGTTCCAATCGCTTTTCAGTTGCTTCGACATGTGCGACCTGGTGGCTGTACCGCTCAAATCCCAGCCGAGAACCTCGAGGTAGAGGTCGGTGGTAGCCGCTGTAGAGCCACCTTCGTTGTTGGGGTCACCGGCAACGGTCTGTGTGAGCTTGTAGAGATTGCGGCCATCGATTGTAAGTGACGATTCAGCACCAACCGAAAGCTCAACCTTGGCGGCAAGACGCTCAACATAAATTTTAACGGCATTGGCATTGGCGACAGCTTCCTCGGGAGTGAGCTTGAAGTTGCTTTCGTCAAGCAACGTGGCATAGGGATATGCGTCATCATGGTTCTTGTCTGCGTTAAAATAGCTCGATGTGCTCATTACCATGCAATTGGATTCAGCCTTATTATTACCATCCTTATCATATACCTCAAGGCTGTGATAGTAATTGTCGAGTTTCTCGGCAGTAGCCTTGATTGTAGATTCAGGAGCAAAGTCAGGGGCATTAAGCACAGTTATGAGGTACTTTGGCCAACCCTTTTCCGTAAGGTCTTCAAGGACAAGGATGTTGTTTTTGCCAATATATTCCACATTGACATCTGCCGGATCGTCCTCCCCGAAGTTGGGGTCCTGGACACTTCCTTCCTGCACGAATATTCCGTTCTCATCGAAGAAGAAGAACTTGGCGTTGGCCACCTTGTGTTCATCGAAATTGCCATCCTGGAAACTGTCCGGATCCGTGGGGTCGGTGGAAACCGAACGGCCCCCGGGAACGGAGTTCACATCTGCGATGTTGATTTTCATGTAGGCAGTGCCACCTACAGGAGGAATGGGATTCACCGGCTGGGCACCCTGCTCGTCGATAATGTCATCGTTGGAGCACGCGGCAAACAGCGCAATTGCTGCGAAGCCCGCGAACAATTTACTTAATCTGTTCATTGCATTTAAATTAGTAATTAATATTTTTGGTTATTAGTTAATTTATCATTCGCTTTTAACGTTTCCTTTCGGAGTAATCAGATAGGTGACCGTCGGTGCCGAACGCAGCCGCGAAAGGTTTCCAAGTTCGACGACCGCAATGTCAAGCCCAAGATTAGATGCCGCGCCAAGCAAGGATGCCGCACGGTCGAGATCGCCCGAACGGGCTGCCAGCACACCACGCGTATAGATTGCTTCAGGAGTGTCGCCGGCGTGAGCGAGATAGCCGGCGGCCGCATTGAGGTCGCCGCGTTCCATAGAGATATTGGCTGCATTCAGGTTGGCGGCCTCATCGCGCGGATGCATCCTGACCGCAGTCATGAACACATCCTTATATTCCTCGCTTCCGGTTGGGAAGGTGGCGGCAATACGCTGGAAATCCACAGGCCGCAAGCGGTCGGGGGCAGAGACGTAAACGCGCTTAAGTTCCTCGATGTCAACGTAAGTGCGGATTCGGTATTTCACCGTGTAGTCGGAATGGCGCAAGGCAGGATAGATGCTGTCGAGCATCAGTTTATACTCGGCGGGGAAACGACGTTTCAGTTCATGGTCCTTGGGGTCGGGTTCCATAGGGGAATCTATGACCTCCAGGATCTCGGTGCGGTGAGGGAGGGTGCAATCCTCCACCCATGCACGCAACCCGGCCCAGTCCTCCGGCTCGTAATCGGTGAACATTATCTCGGGGTCGAAATTATAGTGTTCACGCACATATTCCTTGAGTGAGGCCGTTCGCCCCATGGCGAGGCGCACGTTATTTGAGTAGGAACCTTCGGGCGATGCAAAGCCCTTGATTGTGACACGAGTGATGGTGGCATCAGGGTCGTTCTTAACCTTGTCTATGGACTCGATAATCTTGGCCAATTCCATTGTGTTGCGGCGATAGGTCGGACGGATTTCGGTTCGATTGACGATAAAGTCGACAAACGCGCGTCCCTCGGCACTGCGTTCAATGGTGCTGTCGCTAAGAAGCGCCACATAGCGGAAATCCGGCAAAAAAGGTTTTTCGACAAAATCAAGTTCGGCAAGTGGTGTTTCACCCTGCGACACCGGGGCATCACAGCAGTTAGCCACATCTTCACGCATAATTATCCGCGAGCGCACCATCCACGGCAAGAAACTGACATCCTGCCTGTATTCAAGCGCTTCTTTAGCCCCTGCATAGCAAACTTTTTCACCTTCCGTCAGGTCATCATTGCGCAAATGGGAATAATAGCGGTTACGCCCCGCAACCCTGACAGAGGGGAGAACAAGGCTGTCGCTCCCTTCAAGTGCACGTACCACGGGAGTGAAGACTACCTCACGGTCGCGTCCGGGATTGACGCTACGTGGATTGATATCAAGAGCTACAACAAGACTTCCGCCATGACGGACAACTTTTATATCCTGCACCTTAAGCAATGGGGAGGATGCCGGAAATGCGCTTTGCGAGCCAAATGCACAGGCGGCACACATCAGTGCCCCGGCCATATAATGAGTTACGGCTGATTTTTCCATAGGATAACCTGGTAATCAGAATGTGTAAATAAGATTCAGGGCGGCCTTGGTCGGCCCGAAATAGTTATGAGGTTTGTCTGTTTCCACTTTCTGACCGCAATCGGCACACTCGAACACATCCGAGCGGGTATACACCCACCCTATACCAATCTCTGCCTCGAAATTCCAATGGCGGTCAAGAATCCAGGAATAGCCGTAGGCAATACCGGCACCGGCCATCCATCCCTGATAGCGATGGTCCTTGAGTTTATCGAAATCCGTTCCTAAAAATTTGAAATCCATATCGAGATTGCCATAAT
>WSMN01000153.1 GCA_013316535.1 Muribaculaceae bacterium
CTTCAGGTTCTGATAGTGAGTGGTGATGACTCCCCACATGTGTTTGTTGTTGAACTCCTTGAGTATGGCCTGGGCGATGGCTCCGCCGATCTGCGGTTCAGTGCCGCCGCCGAATTCATCGATCAGAATCAGCGAGCGTGGGTTGCCATGGGTAAGGAAATGGCGCATGTTGCGCAGATGGGAGGAGTAGGTGGAGAGGTCGTCCTCGATTGACTGGTCATCACCTATGTCGATGAAAATGTCGTCGAATACGCCGAGGTGAGAGTTCTCGTAGACAGTGGGGAGCATACCGCACTGGGTCATGTACTGCACGATGCCTACGGTCTTCAGACACACTGATTTTCCCCCGGCGTTAGGCCCGGAGATTATCAGCATCCGTTTTTCAGAGGAGAGCGTAATGTCAAGCGGAACAATCTCCTTGCCCTGGCGGCGTAGCGACTGGAGCAGCACCGGGTGGGTGGCATGGTACCATTCCAGTTCGAGTCCGTCGGAGATGTGTGGCATGGTGGCATCGGATTCACGTGCATAGATGGCCTTGGCCATGATGAAATCGAGTTCGCCGAGGATGTCGTAACTGTCGAGCATCTGTGGTATTGACGGGCGCATGTATTCGGTCACTTCTGCAAGAATGCGCAGGATTTCGCGGCGTTCCTCCAGTTCCAGCTCGCGGGCGCGGTTGTTGATCTCCACGATTTCGGCGGGTTCGATGAAGAATGTTTTGCCCGTAGCCGATTCATCGTGGACGATACCGTTGATTTTGCGCTTGTGCATTGGGGCGACCGGGAGGACGAGGCGGCCGTCGCGCACGGTTGGCGTGACATCCTTTTCCAGGTATCCGGCATCGACCGCACGCGCCATTACCCGGCGCATGATGGAGTTTACTGATGCCGACACACGCGACAGCTCTGCGCGGATTTCGGCCAGGTAGGGCGATGCGTTGTCGCGCATGTTGCCGAGGGGGTCGATTATGCGGTCGATGCGACGTGTCAGTTCGGGCATCGGCACCAGGCTGTCGCATAATTGCGTCAGCAGCGGGTAAAGAGGCCGGTCGCCGTTTTCCTCGGTGTTTCGGGAGGTGAAGAACGCGGCGATATCGGCGACTGTCTGTAATGACTGGCGGATTTTAAGCAGTTCATCGAGCGATAACGAGGCACCTTCTATCCGGCAGCGTTTCAATGTGGCGGTTACATCGTGCAGATTGCGTAACGGTATCGGCACGTTGTTCTGGAGGATAGCAGCCATCTCGGCTGTGCGGAGCAGGTTACGTTCTATAATTGCGAAATCGGTGGTGAACACCATCGCTGTCACATTGTTGCGTCCAAGAGTGGAACAGCACAGTTCGGCAAGCCTTACGCGCACAGCATCGAATCCGATTTTGCGTTCAAAACTATCGGGGTATATCATCGTTGGTTTGATGTTTCGGGAAATTCGTTGCAAAGTTAGTTTAAATCCACCATATTCCAATCCCCTGAAAAACCTGAAAAGATATTATCTCGCCGATGCAACCATTTTATCCCTAAGAGTGTTATAGTATCAAAACAAGCGATAACGAACGTTTCAAAACACAACAACAAAACAACTATATTATGAAAACTTTATCGTTAAACTTTTGGGGACAGACCAAAGCATGGTGGGTTGTCCTATTGGTAGGGATCGCATTGGTGCTCGGAGGCTTTGCCTACTGGTTCTGGCCTGCTGCAGGCTTTGCAGTCGCATCACAGATATTCGGCTGGCTTCTTATTCTGGCCGGTGTGGTTCAGCTTTGTGTGTCGGCCGGGGTTAATCGCCCGAGAGGCTGGGGATGGTGGCTTGCCGGTGGTGTCATCGACATGTTTGTGGGGTTCCTGCTTGTCCGCAGTGTTGTCCTGTCGGAGATAGTGTTCCCTTATTTCCTTGCCATCGTGTTTATATTCTGGGGAATAGCATCTATCATAGCATCGGTCAGCTCCAGAGCCAACCGTTATTGGTGGATGTATCTTATCAACGGCATCCTGTTGCTTATCATCGGATTCTTCTTCCTTGAAGCCGGCTGGTTGCAGGACATGATGATGGTAAGTTTCCTCACCGCACTTGCTTTTATCTACTGGGGATTCACCGTGGCTATGATGTCGTATGACATGAAGCCGGTGCCGACCAGGTAACATGCACCATTTGCCCGAAACACTAATAGGCCGGTCGTTCGGTTGCTGCAATGGCTCCGTATGACCGGCTTTTTAAGATTTTTAGGGAATTGGATGAACGGAATTTGAACGGAGATTGTTATTTTTGTGAGAGTAAGTGATTGTCAGTAACTGTTCAAAATTATTTTATACTGAACGGTCTGATTATTTCAAT
>WSMN01000154.1 GCA_013316535.1 Muribaculaceae bacterium
AAACACATTCGGAGTAAAGGAATTGCTCGATTGCTTTGTGAAGATAGCTCCTCCGCCGAAGCCTGTTGTTGCGGAAGAACGGGAGATAGTGCCTTCTGAAGAAGCGTTTTCGGGATTTGTGTTCAAAATCCATGCCAACATGGATCCCAATCATCGCTCATGCATAGCCTTTGTGAAAGTTTGTTCAGGCAAATTTGAACGCAACGTAAACTATAAGCATATACGCAGCGGGAAAATGATGCGTTTCGCAGCACCTACCGCGTTCATGGCTCAAAAAAAGAGTGTTGTGGATGAGGCGTATCCCGGCGATATAGTGGGCATCCCGGACACAGGTAACTTCAAGATTGGTGACACACTCACTTCCGGGGAGGAAATACATTTCAAGGGACTTCCGTCATTCTCTCCCGAAATGTTCAAATATATCGAGAACACGGATCCCATGAAGTCCAAGCAATTGGAGAAAGGCATACGCCAGCTCATGGACGAGGGAGTGGCGCAATTGTTTGTCAATCAGTTCAACGGGCGTAAAATCATCGGCACCGTAGGTCAGCTCCAATTCGAGGTGATACAGTATCGTTTGCTGCATGAATATGGCGCACAATGCCGTTGGGAACCGATTTCGCTTTATAAGGCATGTTGGATAGAGAGTGATGATGCCGAGGCATTGGCTTCATTCAAAAAGCGTAAACACCAGTTCATGGCTCTCGACACCTATGGTCGGGATGTGTTCCTTGCAGATTCCAACTATGTCCTGCAGATGGCGCGCGCCGACTTCCCCAAAATCAACTTCCATTTTTCATCCGAATTCTGATGAAACTTCCCCGGCGGCTTACTGCACGGTAATGGTAATAGATAATGAATATTTCTTTAGAACCGTGGCAGTTGCCGCCGAGGTGGTGTTATCGGTTTGCACCATCAGAAGAGACGGTTGTAGGAATGTCCGAATCGGGCGTGTGCCGCGCGGTCGAGGCTTTCACGGTCGGAGGGATTGGCAATGGAAATCAGCAGTTTTGCTCGTTCAGGCAAACTGCGGCCACGAAGGTTCACGATGCCATGCTCGGTCACCACATAATTGGCTTGGAAACGTGTTGTCACAACTCCGGCTCCCGGTGTTAGTACGGGCTTTATCTTGCCTTCACCTTTAGATGTTGTGGAGGTCATGGCAAGAAATGAACAGCCACCTTCGCTACGCGATGCGCCGTAAACAAAATCATGCTGGCCACCTATACCCGAAAATATGCGGGTTCCGATGGAATCGGCGCATATCTGACCTGTCAGGTCGATTTCCAGGCATGAGTTTATTGCCATGACCTTAGGGTTCTGCGCAATTATGAACGGGTCGTTGGTCCATGCCACGTCCTTGAAAATCATGTCGCGGTTGTAGTCCATGAGGTCGTAAAGCCGCCGTGAACCAAGCGCCAGGCATGCCACTGATTTGCCAGGCATCACTTTCTTGAGTGAATTGTCGATAACACCTTGTTCGATGAGCGGAAGCACGCCGTCGGTCATGGCCTCTGTGTGTAATCCGAGATGTTTGTGCCCTTTCAGGGCACGTATCACGGCGTTTGGAATGCCTCCTACCCCTATCTGCAGTGTGGTTCCATCGGGTATGTGTTCTGCAATTGCATTGCCAATGGCGATATCGGCAACCCCTGGCTCTGGTGTCGGCACTTCAACCAAAGGGTCGTCCACGGGAACTGCAGCGTTTATTCGGGAAATGTGCAGCACCGGGTCTCCGTAACTGAAAGGCATGTTGGGGTTCAGTTGTGCAATGATTGTCTTGGCACATTCGGTGGCGGAGGTGGCAAGGTCGGCCGACACGCCGAAACTCACGTAGCCATCCTCGTTGGGCATTGAGCAGTTGAGCAACACCACGTCAACCGGCCATGTGCCGTCGCGGAACAATGCCGGAACCTCTCCGAGAAAACGAGGGGTGGTGGCACCGTAGCCGTCGGCAATCCATCGGCGTACATTATTGGAAACAAAACAGGTGTCGACAAGAAACGAATCCTTGTATTCCGGCTTACAATATGGAGCATCCTCTTTGGCAACAGAAAAACCGGAATAGAGCACTACCCCACGCAATTCGTGCCCGCGCCGGGTCATGGCTGATACTAATGTTTCCGGGATGGATGTGCTCCCTTGGATATAGATGTGGTCACCGCTTTTGATGAGTCTTACTGCCTCATCGGCGGTCATTATGTTGCTCCCTGATGGTATGTTTGAGTAATTGGTCATATAGTGTCAGTGGGAGGGGGTTAAAACATGGTCGTTGTGGAATGCTTTTAATCGGCGGGAAAGGCG
>WSMN01000155.1 GCA_013316535.1 Muribaculaceae bacterium
GGAGCTGTTCTCGCTTGGCTCGGAGGTGTCGGTGCCGATGGTTGAGACACTGCTTGTTGTGGAGGATCCCGGGCCGGAGAGATATGTGATGGACGAGAGATTGCTGGGTGAAATGGACACTCCCGGACTGAAATGACTCACAATTGAGGGTGTTGCATCCCTACAAAATTATCGCCAAATATTAAGTTTTGAACACCCTATTAATGACTGACAAACAAGAGATGAGAGACGAGATGATGAAAGCACGGAAAGTGCTTGAGCAGGCGCATTCGGCATGGCAGCGGATGGCACCGTTCAGGGAACGCCGCAGGCGTTATGTGCGCTACACCTATGGCGACCAGTGGTCGGACCTGGCTAAGGACAGGTTTGGCAACACGGTTACGGAAGGTGAGTTGTTCTCGGCGAGTGGGCGCCGCCCTCCGTTGAGCAACAATTTGATCCGTAGGATGGTGAAAGCCGTTGTGGGGCGTTACCGTATGGGAGAGGAGGAACAGAGGGGTGAGGATGCCGGGAGCGGCATAGGGCGTTGGAGGGCGTTCAACAGCCTCGACGAATTGGATGCGCGCACGCTTGAGGAATTTCTGATTTCGGGTATGGCGGTGCACCGCGTGTGGGGGGAGCACCGGCAGTCGGGAGCCGGGGTGTGGGTTGACATGGTGTCGCCTGAACGTTTTTTTGTGAATGCGGTGTCAGACCCTCGTGCCACCGATATGGAACTTGTGGGGCGACTCGTTGATATGGGGCTGCCGGAAGTGGTGATGCGTTTTTCGCATGGCGACCGCCGCCGTGCCGTTGAGTTGCGCGAGCTTTATTCAGCCATGGAGGGTGAAGCCTCTGTGTTTGCTACCGACAGCGTTTCGCAGGGTGGCGAGGCGTTTTTCCATGGGCGGCAGGGGCGTTGCCGTGTAATCGAGGTGTGGACACTTGAGAGCCGCGAAGCTTTGAGGTGTCATGACCCGCTGGATGCCACATTCAGGGTGGTTGCAGTTGAGCGCGAGGAGGAGATAAGGAGGCTTAACAGCCGCAGGCGTCGCAAGAAACTCCCCCAGGTTGTGACGCGCTGGGAACTTGTCACGGCATGGCACTGCCGGATGATGGCCCCGGACGGGACGGTGCTCGACGAGTTCGACTCGCCATTGGCGGGTGGCGCTCATCCGTTTGCGGTCAAGCTCTATCCGCTTGTCGACGGCGATGTGCATTCGCTGGTGGAGGATGTGATTGACCAGCAGAGGTATGTGAACCGTTTGATAACGATGATGGACACCATGATGAGTACTGCTGCCAAAGGGGTGTTGCTCTATCCCACAGGGTGCAAGCCGGAGGGGCAGAGTTGGCAGAAGGTGGCCGATTGCTGGGCCGACCCCGGGGGTGTGCTTCCCTACCGTCCTTATCAGGGCACGGAACCGCATCAGGTGGTCACCCCAGTGAGTGATTTCGGGGCGAGGGAGATGCTGACCACGCAAATTGGTCTGTTCGAGGATGTGTCGGGTGTGAGCGAGGCTCTGATGGGGAAATCTGTGAGCGGTGTTGTGGGTGTAGAGCGGTATGAGAGCGAGGTGCGCAATGCGTCGGTGGCGGTGAATGACCTGCTTAAGACATTCAAGGATTTCACGATGGTTCGCGACCGGCTGATCGGCGGTGTGCCTGGATAGATGAATTTTTAACGCGGGTGGGAAAAGTTTTGGCATTACTGCGGATGTATCTTTGCAAAAGAAACCTTTAAGCCTTTTTATGATAGGAGGGGATGGGAGAGGATGGGAGGGATGTGGGAGGATAGGAGGATTTGATTTTATGGAAAACATCGGGAAAAGAAATGAGGACTTTTTTGCAGCGGTGTGCCGCGTGCAGCAGGAGGGGGGAATCGGGAAGCGGCGTTTGTCGTTGCCGTTTGCGGTTAAAAAGGCTTTGCAGCAGCCTGCGCCGTCGTTCTATCTCACCCGTGAGCATGTGTGGAAGCAGCTCCAGGAACGCAGACGGCGGCTGCCTCCGAGGGAGAAACCCCACCGGCGGCGTATGTGGGATGAAATCGGCGAGGCGTTGCGGAAGCGGATGGATGAGCATCCTCGTGAGGATGCCTGGGTGGCACTGGAATATGTGCTCGAATGCTACCGGCCCTCGGGTTTCTTTATCACGGAGGAATATGCGGTGAAGCTGGCCTACAGGATGGCGAGGAGGGGGGTGTAGTTGTTAGATTTTAGTCTTTAGTTGTTAGCTTTTAGCTTTTAGCTTTTAGCTTTTAGTTTTTAGTTTTTAGCTTTTAGTTTTTAGTTTTTAGTTGATAGTTG
>WSMN01000156.1 GCA_013316535.1 Muribaculaceae bacterium
GTCTTCAGACGGATGTACCATGCGTCAACCAGCCAGAAGTCGCTCATGTAGTTGGCGGCGGAGTTGATGGTGGTCGGGTTGGAAGTAAGGCGCGGGAAGTTGATTTCTTCGCCGGCAGCCCAGCGTTCCTCCGTCCAGCGGTGGGTGTGGATGGGCTGGAACTGGCTCTTGAACGGCTCGATGGCGGTGCCGTTGAGCGCGAAACTGTAGTTGAACGAACCCTGGAACAGCACATTAAGGCTGAACCCTTTCCAGTAACCGCCGATATTCCATCCGAGAGTTGTGTTGGGCAGGTTCGGCTTACCGATGGCACGCTTGTCGTAGTCGTTGATGATGCCGTCGCCGTTGAGGTCCTCATATTTGAGGTCACCGGCCTGCACGGGAACATCGGTGTTGGGCACTGCGGGAGCACCGGGCAGCCCCTTCTTGATGGCCTGTATGTCATCCGGGGTGTAGTAGCCTATCCAGTGGTAGCCGAAAGGCTGGCCGATGGGCTGGCCTGTCTCCATAAGCCAGGGATACTGCTTCTGGGCTTCATCCTTGTAGAGCACCTTGTTCTTAGCAACGGAGAACACGAACGAGGTGTTGAAATCGAACTCGCCATAGCGGTCCTGATAGCCGATGCTACCGTCGAAACCGGTGTTGCGCGTACGGGCAACGTTGCTGGGAGCCACCCCAACACCGAGCACCAGAGGCACGGAGCTGCGCGAAACCAGCTGATCGTAACGGATGTCATAGAACCAGTCCACGGTTGCGCTGATGCGGTTGAACAGGCGGAACTCAAGACCAACGTCCCATTTGCGCGATTTTTCCCAGGTGATGTCATCGGAACCCATATCGCCTTCATAGTAGGAAACCTGCGGGTCATTCACGGCGATACGCTCACCGAAATATGGGCCGCCTGCCTGGCTGAAGTACTGCTTGTAGAGATAACGGTTACCGGGAGCCACATCGGAGCCGACGATACCGAACGACCCGCGAATCTTCAACAGATTAATCTTGTCGCCCAAGTTATCCTTGATAAAAGGTTCTTCAGAGAGGATGTAACCGACGGAGGCCGACGGGAAGAAACCGAAACGGTTGTCCTTTCCGAAACGGTCGGTACCGTTGTAGGCGGCGTTAAAATCAAACAGATATTTGCTCTTGTAACGGTAGCCGAGCGAAAGGGTGTAACCCTCGAAGTTGGCAGGTACCTTCGGGCCACCCTGGAAAGGTGCGGCAAGCGAAGTGTCGCTCTGACGGTTGTAAAGGAACATAGCCGTCACATCGTGGTCTTCCTTGAACGTGCGTGCGTAGTTGAGGAACAACTGCAGGTTGAAATTCTTGTTGTCACGCTCCTTGTATCCCGTAACATCATATGTACCTTCGGTGTACACGTTATCAGGGTTGATTTCGTATATACCTGTCTGCGGGTCATAATGATATGATGGGTATTTGCTGCGACGGACAGTGCGGTAGTTCTCGTCAATAGAGGCATATGCCACACGTGCCGTTGCGGAGAGGCCTTTGGTAATCCAGTCGAGCCCCCAGTCGAAACCGAAGAGCACGTTGTTGTCGTTACGGCGGTTACGCGAATAGCCTTCGTTGGCAAGACGTGCAGGCAGGATAGGGGTTTTCTTGTCTGTGTCGTACAGATAAGGGGTTGTCCCGTTGGGATTGGACACAGGTGCAGAATAGGGGTGCATCTTCGACCAGTCGTAAATCTCGCCGGTAGCATTCATGCCGCGCGGTTCATTAATGTTCATGAAACGCGAGGTGATGTCCAGGCGCATCTTGAAGTTATCGGTCACCTTGAAGTCGAGGTTGGTACGGAAGTTGAAACGGTGGTAGAAGTAGTTGCTGTTAACATCGTTGGCCTTCGAACCGAAATCTTTTACAAGACCATCCTGGTTGAGGTAACCTACAGATGCAAAGTAGGTCAGGCGTTTCGAGCCGCCGGAGATGTCGATATTAACGTTCTCCTGCCATGCCGATTTCTTGAACACCTCGTCATACCAGTTCACATCGGGATGCCCGTAGGGGTCGCTGCCATCGGCGAAAGCCTGTATGTCAGCCTCTGTCCAGCGCGGAGCGATGTGGTCGTTGGCATAAGCCTCGTTGACCAGCAACGCGGTGTTATAGGAATTGAGAAACTTGGGAGTGCGCACCGGCATCTGCACACCGGCTTCGAGGCGTGCCGTCACCTGGGGAGCGCCCTCGCGTCCGCGGCGGGTCTTCACCACGAGCACACCGTTGGCACCCTTGATAC
>WSMN01000041.1 GCA_013316535.1 Muribaculaceae bacterium
AAACGGCTTGGCTCCATTCGGTAAACATTTAATCCATTCATGTGCCTGATAATAGCACGATATGGAAGCCCCGAGTATGAACGAATCATAGCCATATACCGGATATAATTCCTTGAAGGTCTTGATGGTCACCACACCTTTGTTCACACCTAATCCATCGGAAAAATAATCATCATAAGAACGCAACACTTTGTATGGGTCGAGCCATATATAAGCCACGACGAACGGCAACAATGGGATTGCCGACATCAGTGCCACCCGCCAAAACATTTCCAACGGAGTGATTTCCCTATCGTGATTCATGCTTTTATTCTTCATTGGATAAACATGGAGCAATCAGAACTGGAAATAAATGAATTGTGTGTCATCGTAAAGTGGAGGCAACCGAAATAATCCATAGGCCAGGATTAACATGTAGAACATAAAGTAAACAACAAATCTAACCGGCCTATTCTTCGGGAACGGAGCAATAGTTACCGGCAATCGACGGGTGCGCCATTCACATGCAAAAACCACCCCTGCCAATAGCCCATAAAGATGGAACCAGAACCGCCCGCCAAATGCAATTGCCGCCACAACCGAAACAAATACAATCGCGTACATTACATTTTTGAATGTAAACAATCGTTCCGCCGATACTATATAAGTGGATGTAATCCTGCTTATTACGACAAATGTCAATCGAATCATCAGATAAAGTGCAATTGATATGGGGATGACATATTTGACATTCCACATGAAGGCAGTTTCGATGTCGTTCAATCGGAAAAACACTAATCCGATTACAAACAGCGAAAATGTCAGGAATAATTCAGGGATATCATTGAACGATGGAACCCCCGACGATTTATGACCCGGAACTTGCATAATCGCTTCCGCCACATACACCACTCCGCAATATACGCCCCAAATTACAAAGCCCCAATCTGCTCCGTGCCACAGACCAGACAACAGAAACACAACCATAATGTTAAGATATTTACGTGCTGTCCCTTTTCGCGAACCGCCCAAAGGAATATAAACATACGACGTAAACCATTGCATCAGCGATACATGCCATCTGTGCCAGAATTCTATGAAACTTCGCGAAAAGAACGGACGCTTGAAATTATCCATCAGCTCTACGCCAAGTATGCGGGCAGAACCTTGCGCAATATCGCAATAACCAGAGAAATCGCAATAAATCTGAATGGCAAATAGCACTGCGGCAATATAAATTCTTAAGCCTCCAATATCGTCACCGGCATAATATGTGGTGACAAGTGTGCCGCACGGATCTGCCACAGCTACTTTCTTGAACATCCCCCATAATATCTGACGTAACCCCATGACTGCGCGAGGATAGCTCCATCCATGAGCCTCGGCCAATTGAGGTAGCAATCTCGAAGCCTTTTCAATAGGCCCTGCCACCAATTGCGGGAAATAGGCAATGAACGTGGCAAACAATAACGGATTGTGAACGGGGGCGACCTCTTTACGCCACACATCCACCGTGTAGCCTATGGCCTGAAATGTGTAGAACGATATGCCAACAGGCAACAGCAGATTGAGGAACACCCAATCCACCTCCCACCCGAACATGCGCAGGAACCATGTCAGGTTTTCCCCGAAGAAATCAAAATACTTGAAAACGCAAAGAATCCCCATGTTAAGAACGATATTTCCCACAATAAATATCTTCTTGCGCCGGCGTTCTATCGCTATCCCGGTAACATAGGACGACAATGTCGTCAACACAATCAATCCGAGGAAGCGCCAGTCCCATGAGGCATAGAAATAGTAACTGGCCACGAGCACAAGCAGGTTCTGTCGTCCCGGCTTACGCATGAATGGGGCAAAATAGAGCACGAATACAAGTGCATAGAATAATACGTAACCAAGACTGTTGAACTCCATGACAAATGTGATAAGGATTCGCAAAGGTAGTATAAAAACAAAGCCGATGCAACAATCCGTGAAGCGTGAATGCCAGATGCAGGCGCCGGATACCATTAATGGTGCCTCCATCCCGGCGGGGATAAGGAGGCACCATTATGGCATAGGGCATCAGCTTTGAAGTCAGGCTTCGCCGTTGAGGATTTCGAGCATACGGATTGCGGAAACAGGGATGCGGGTACCGGGACCGAATATGGCGGCCACACCGGCTTTATAAAGGAAGTCATAGTCCTGTGCGGGAATAACACCTCCGGCGGTGACCATGATGTCCTCGCGTCCAAGTTTCTTAAGTTCCTCGATTACCTGTGGGATAAGCGTCTTATGACCGGCAGCCAAGGATGACACGCCGAGGATGTGAACGTCGTTCTCCACAGCCTGGCGGGCAGCCTCTGCGGGAGTCTGGAACAGCGGACCCATGTCAACATCGAAACCGCAATCGGCATAACCTGTCGCAACAACCTTGGCACCACGGTCGTGGCCGTCCTGCCCCATCTTGGCAATCATGATGCGGGGCTGACGACCCTCGCGTTTTGCGAATTCCTCGGTCATTTTCTGCGCCTTGAGGAAATCGGGATCATTCTTTGTTTCGCTTGAATACACGCCTGAAATTGTTCTGATTACTGCTTTATAGCGACCTACGACATCTTCGCAGGCATCGGAAATCTCACCCAATGTGGCACGAAGACCGGCAGCTTTGACTGCGAGGTCAAGCAGATTGCCTTTCTTGGTACGGACGCACTCGGTGATGTCGGCAAGAGCTTTCTTTACGGCTTCTTCATCACGGTCTTTGCGAAGTTCCTCCAGACGTGCGCACTGCTCGTTGCGTACCTCGGTGTTGTCGATTTCGAGGATGTCGATTGGATCCTCATGGTCGAGACGATATTTGTTGATACCGACGATTGTCTGACGGCCTGAATCGATACGAGCCTGTGTACGTGCGGCAGCTTCTTCAATACGCAATTTGGGCAGACCGGTTTCAATGGCCTTGGCCATGCCGCCCAGTTTTTCGATTTCCTGGATATGCTCCCATGCGCGGTGAGCGATTTCGTTGGTGAGCGATTCCACGTAGTAGGAACCTGCCCACGGGTCGATTTCCTTGCACACGTAGGTTTCTTCCTGGATATAAATCTGGGTATTACGTGCAATACGCGCCGAGAAATCGGTTGGAAGCGCAATAGCCTCGTCAAGGGCGTTGGTGTGCAGCGACTGGGTGTGGCCGAGGGCTGCGCCCATGGCCTCTATGCAGGTACGTCCAACGTTGTTGAACGGATCCTGTTCGGTAAGTGACCATCCCGAAGTCTGAGAGTGGGTGCGGAGTGCAAGCGATTTTGGGTTCTTGGGGTTGAACTGGCTTACGATTTTAGCCCACAGCATACGCGCGGCACGCATCTTGGCAATCTCCATGAAGAAGTTCATGCCGATGGCCCAGAAGAACGACAGACGCGGAGCGAATGTGTCGATGTCCATACCGGCGTTGACACCTGCCCGCAGGTATTCCAAACCGTCGGCAAGGGTATAGGCAAGCTCGATGTCGCATGTCGCACCGGCCTCCTGCATGTGGTAGCCGGAGATGGATATGGAGTTGAACTTGGGCATGTTCTGCGAGGTGTACTCGAAGATGTCGGCAATAATGCGCATCGAGAATTCCGGCGGATATATGTAGGTGTTACGCACCATGAACTCCTTGAGGATATCGTTCTGGATTGTTCCGGCCATCTCCTCGAGTTTGGCACCTTGCTCCAACCCGGCATTGATATAGAATGCGAGTACGGGGAGAACGGCACCGTTCATCGTCATCGACACTGACATCTTGTTCAATGGGATGCCATCGAACAGCACTTTCATGTCTTCTATGGAACAGATGGATACACCGGCTTTACCGACGTCACCCACAACGCGTGAGTGGTCGGCATCGTAACCGCGGTGGGTGGCAAGGTCGAATGCCACCGAAAGGCCCTTCTGTCCTGAAGCAAGGTTACGGCGATAGAACGCGTTGGATTCAGCGGCGGTGGAGAATCCGGCATACTGGCGGATAGTCCAAGGACGGATAGCATACATCCCGCTGTACGGGCCACGGAGGAACGGGGGAAGACCTGCCACATAGTCGAGGTGTTCCATCCCTTCGAGGTCGTTCTTGGTATAAACGGGCTTTACGGGGATAAGCTCGGGTGTGAGCCAATCCTCCCCGGCTGCAACGGGGGCAGCTGCCGGCGCACCGAAAGCGTCGGCTATGATATTGATATTTTTGAAATCGGGTTTCATGGCTAACTTACTTTAAAAGACGCTGGTTGAACTGCTGGAGTGTTTCAAGCACGTTGCTGCGCACATGGATGAAATTCTCTATGCCGAGAGCCTTGAGGTCGTCGGTACAAGCGGGTGCACCGGCAACAACAAATTCGGCACGTCCGTCGAGCAACTTGAATGCCTCGGGCGCGAACTGCGCATATTCATCATCGGAAGAGCAGAGAACCACGATGTCGGCTTTCTTCTCCATGGCGGCATCGATACCCTCCTGAACCGTGTTGAATCCGATATTATCGATAATTTCGTAACCCGCACAGCCAAAGAAATTGGATGAGAACTGTGCACGTGCAAGACGCATTGCCAAGTTACCGATTGTAAGCATGAACACCCTGGGACGGTTTGCGGCATGTTCCGTGGCGAGACGCAACGCCTCAAAGTCGCTGGCCTGACGTTCGCAACGCAACGCCTTGGAAGCCTCGCCTTCGGCTGCGCAGCCACAAGATGCCTCATTTTCATGCTTCTTACAGCAGCATCCGCCATTTTCGATTTTCTCGGCGGCAAACTCATTAAAATTGGGGAACTGGTTGGTTCCAAGCAGAATTTCCTTGCGGCGAGCCATATCCTGATGACGCTTTTCGGATGATGCGTTGACGGCCGACTGGATGTCTCCGGCATTAACTGCGGCAACAAAACCACCCTTGTCCTCCACTTCGAGGAATAGCTTCCATGCTTCCTGTGCAATGGAAACAGTAAGTGTCTCAACATAGTAGGAGCCGCCAGCCGGGTCGACCACCTTGTCGAGGTGGCTTTCCTCCTTAAGGAGCAGCTGCTGATTGCGGGCGATGCGCTCGGAGAATGCATCCGGCGTCTTATAAGGAACATCAAACGGGGTTACCGTAATAGAGTCAACACCGGCCAAAGCTGCCGACATGGCTTCAGTCTGGCTACGGAGCAGATTCACATGCGCGTCATAGATAGTCTGGTTGAAACGCGAAGTGACTGCATGAGCCATCATTTTTGCGGAATCCTTGGCAGCGGGATTGTATTGTTCCACAATCTGCGCCCACATCATGCGTGCGGCACGGAATTTGGCAAGCTCCATGAAGTAGTTGGACGAAACGCCCATATTGAACTTCACGCGCGAAGCCACTGCATCTGCCGAAACACCGGCTTCGGTGAGAAGCGTAAGCCATTCGGCACCCCATGCAAGGGCGTAACCGAGTTCCTGGAATATGTATGCACCCGAATTGTTGAACACCACCGAATCTACGGCAAGGCAACGGAGAGCAGGCACATCCTTTACGGTTTCAAGCATTTCCTTTGCGTCGGCAACTATAGCGGCAGCCTCCACATCCGCACCGTGGCGGAAAGCACGCTTGAACGGATTGAAGTCAATCGAACCGTGGAATTTCTTTTCAGCACCATTCTTTTTCAGGTAGGCAACAAGAGCCTTTGCAAGTTCAAGAGCCTTGCGCGGACAACTGTTGAAATTTATCTCAACCTTCTCAAAATCGATTCCTGCCAATGCAACTGCAATGGCATCTTCCGAGATTTCCTTGATGTTGAATCCGAGCGAATGTACACCTTTATTGAGCACGTCAAGCGCGATTTTATTTGCCTCGGCAGGCTCTGCCGCAAGTATTTCCTGACGGGTAAGCCAGTTGTTGTCCTTACGGGTGCCACGCACATAGGGGAATTCGCCGGGAAGGGAATCTGTTGTCTTAAGGTCTGCGATATCCTTACGCTGATACATCGGCTGGACATTGAAGCCCTCGTTAGTACGCCATACCAGCTTTTTCTCGAAGGGCACACCTTTGAGATCGGCATCCACCTTGGCTCGCCATGTTTCATAGCTCACCGGGGGAAACTGATTGAACAGTTTTTCTTTGTTATCTGCCATGGTTAGGTATAAAATAGTTTGGGTTATATTTCACATGGTAATCAGTTCTCTCTACAGAGACGCGATTAAGGCGACTGAAACCACTTTTACAGGCTTTCAATCACCGCCAAAATTACTAATTAATAATGAAACTTCCACATTTTAACAGAAATTTTTTCGCCCGCATGAACTGATACAGCAAATGGAGGAGCCCCTATACCAGTGAATGCGGACGAAAAAGTAAAACGGGTGTATAAGAACGTCTCATATAATCGTTCTTATACACCCGCTTGAATGCTTTTTGCAAGGATGGGTTATTTCTTTTTTACGATACGGGCAGTGAGCTGGTCGGCAATCTGCTGCATACCTTTCACACTGGGATGCATGTTGATTTTGTCGATGTCATGGAGCTGAATAACAGGAACTTTGTAGTGGTCGCACACAGTGTTGATGGATTCCACTATTTCAGGGGTAAGGCAGTCGTTGACAATATAGTAAATGTCAACATTGGGGTAGCGTTCGGTGACATTGCGCATCACCTTGGCGAGTGCGGGGCGGAACTTATAAAGGTCACCCTTTCCTTGTCCCTCATATTTATAGTCCCCGACAGGCACACCGGCCCAGCAATCGTTCGTTCCACCGAAAATGAATATCACATCTGGATTGCCGAGATGTTTGCAACGAGTCAGGAAAGAGCGGTCGGTGTAATCATCGCCGTCATATCCACGGTTGCACACGGTGGAACCTGAATAGGAATTATTCACGCAAAGTTTATAACCGTTTTCAGTGATAAACTTATGCCACCAGGTCTGGTCGACCGTACGCAGGTCGGTGCGGTCGTCACGCACAGGCTCATAATACCATGTGATGTTGCTTTCCGGCTCAATATAGCCCTCAAATGTGGAATAAGAGTCGCCGAGAATGGAAACCGACGGACGAACCTCGGCATTAGCTGAAAACACGAATGCAGCAGCAAGGCAAATAGCAGATATAAATTTTTTCATGTGACAGATGGGTTTTGATTTATCAACGCCGATTTATAACGGGCGCCTCCATAAGAACGCCCATACATCAAGTTGCCATTAACCCTCTGACGTAAAAACAGCATAAAAAAACATCAAATAGCCCGCTCACCGTAACGGTTCGTAAACACGCTCGCCTATGCTGGAGGCGAGCGACGCACAGAATTCCTGCCATTGCTTTTGCCTGGCCATGAGTTCCAGAATCTGTTCCATGTCATAACCTCCGGGGGCTTTTTGCAGAGCATTCATCTGCTTACGCAGATCTTCCGAATAGCACCTTGCCATATCATATTTCAACGCTATGAGAGCACGAGGCACCAGGTCGTCAAGGCGATCGGTCTCCGACTCTACCTTAGTGTTCTTGAAGTAGATTTTGCTCAACTTGTGTCTCTCTATCACCAGGTCGGTGACCATGTTGCGCACAAGGTCGTCGGGATGCGACACCAGCGCCTTTTCTATATAATTCAAGGCATATTCATGCAGTTCAACCCGATAGGCTTCATCGCAGCGTTCGGTAAGTTTCTTCTCCCCTATGTTGATATCCTCCATTGTTGATGCCGTTTGCTGCAATTGCGCCCTGCCTTGACGCAAAGCCTCGTCACGGTGCAATTGAGCCTGCTCAAGGCATACATTCCAATCGCGTTCCCAGCTGTCTGACCGAAGTTTGAAAGCTTCATCATATATGCGCTGGTATAACGCATTGCTGAAGTGCATATCATCGACCTGCAGGTCCTCATGCACATAGTCAATCACCTTGATGTGACTGCCGTTTTCCTCACAACCGAAATCCTCGCCGAGGTCAAGCATCCCGTATTTCAGCACCAGCCGCAACAAAGCCCGTTCCTGCGGCTCAAGAACTGCCGCATGAGGATGGGATGTATCAGCCAACGGTGGTGTGTGCCTTTCATTGTCAAGGGGGGACGGTTCTTCACTACTGGCAGATGCGGAGGTCGGTTTCTGCAGTGCATCAGTTTGTACAGCCTCCTCTTGTGCAAATGACGCAATGGAATCTGTGGCCGACCGCCTCGCTGCGGTTCGGGCATTAGTTTCTCGCAGTTTGGCTATGTCAACATTAAGTTGCCGCAGCAACACACTCTCATCTATACCGAATTTCAAACTGCACTCTTTGATATAGAACGAGCGCGTCAGTTCCATAGGGATATTGGCTATTGACTGCAATATGCTGCCAAGCACCTTAGAACGATTTACAGGGTCGTTCTCGCAATCTTTCAGCAGGATATCCATCTTGAATTTGATGAAATCCACCTCGTGTGCCGCAAGATAATCCTCCACTTCAGTCGCACTGTGGCTTTGGGCGAACGAATCGGGGTCGTCACCTTCGGGCAACAACAGCACCTTGATGTTAAGCCCCTCGGCAAGAAGGAGGTCGATGCCACGCAACGAAGCCTTTATACCGGCGGGGTCGCTGTCATAGATTACAGTCACATTCTCGGTGAAGCGATGTATGAGACGTATCTGCCCTTGTGTGAGCGAAGTGCCGGATGAGGCCACCACATTCTCCACCCCTTGTTGGTGCATGGAAATCACATCCATGTAGCCCTCTACCAATATGCACTTGTCCTTCCTTACAATAGCCTGTTTGGCCTGGTATAGCCCGTAGAGTTCACGGCTCTTGCTATAGATAAGCGATTCAGGGGAGTTGACATATTTGGCCACCTCCTTGTCGGTGCGCAATGTGCGGCCGCCGAAAGCCACCACCTTACCGGAAATGGTGAACACAGGATACATGACACGCGCCTTGAACCGGTCATAGACCGTGCCGCGTTCCGATTTGGCACAAAGTCCCGTGTCAAGCAGGTATTTTTCATTAAATCCCTGCGCTTTAGCTGCAGAGAGAAGGTCGTCACGCTTGTCGAGCGAATATCCCAGGTGAAAGCGTTTTATAGCCCATTCGTTTATGCCTCGTTCACGGAAATATGCCAGACCGATTTCACGACCGTCGGGGGTGTCGGCAAGGTTATGCTCGAAGTGCTTCATAGCGAAGTCGTTCACCTCCATCATACCCTGACGCTCGTTCATTTCCTGGCGTTCGGCATCAGTTACCTCATGTTCCTGTATCTCAATATGATATTTTTTGGCAAGATAACGCAACGCCTCCCAATAGGAAAGCTGTTCATGCTCCATGATGAAATTTACAGGGCTGCCACCCTTACCGCAACTGAAGCATTTGCATATGCCTTTTGAACGCGACACAGAGAACGACGGTGTCCGCTCGTTGTGGAACGGGCATAAACCAATATAATTGGCTCCACGACGGCGAAGATGCACGAAATCACTCACGACCTCCACAATGTCGGCCGTGTCAAGTATCTTTTGAACCGTTTCCCTGTCGATTGTCTTCATTTCAATACAAAGGTAGGTATTCTCCAGCGCATTTCCACAAGTCATATGGTCATACGCTGCAAAAAAAAGTTTAATTCCTACGGCTCGGAACAAACGACATATTATGAAATGTTGTTATAGAATTGTTAACTATAGCAAAAGTTAACTACTACGAGATATGTTTCAACGATTTGTACTGACCATAGCTATCGCAGGAATCTTTGCCCACGGCATACCGTGCAAAGGCGAAAATCTTCAGGATATGAACAAATATCTCCGGGATTCCCTACCCGGACAATGGAGCTATGTCCCAGAACGGACAATGGCAATGCCCATGGAATCAAACGGGTGGTGGAAACGGTTCAACGATTCGGCACTCGATACATTGATTACCATAGGTATGGACAATAACTATAATCTGGCAATGGCTCTGCGCCGTACACAGATAGCACGCAACGCTGTGGGGCAAGCCCGTGCAGGATGGATGCCTGTAGTCAATGCCAACGCAGGCTGGACCAAACTGCGCGACAGCGGAATGACCGATCCCGCGCCTAACCCGGCCACAGGAATGAGCTATTTCTCTGCAGGATTGTCCGCATCGTGGGAAATAGACATTTTCGGGAAAATAGCATCGGGAGTAAAAGCCAAAAAGGCCGGTTATATGGCCTCACGGGCGGAATATGCCGGAGCCATGGTTTCGGTATGCGCACAGATTGCAGCCACCTACGTGGAATTGCGCATGTACCAGGAACTGTTGGATATCGCCAACGACCATGCCGAGAACCAAATGAAGATAGTCAACATTGCAAAAGCCCGTTTTGAAACCACTCTTGCCTCAAAACTCGATGTCACCCAAGCCCTTGAGACGTATTATTCTACAACAGCATCTGTCCCGATGCTTGAGAACTCAATCCACACGACAATCAATGCGCTGGCAGTGCTGACCGGGGAAAGCCATGACTCAATATTGCATATATTGTCAACGGGTAAGCATCTCCCCGACCCTGTGCAGATTGTGGAGGCAGGTGTGCCAATGGATTTGTTGCGCCGTCGTCCCGATATAGCGAAGGCGGAGATGGAACTTGCTGCCTATGCCGCCGAAATAGGGATAGCGAAAAAAGATTTCCTGCCGACACTCACACTGGAGGGAGAAATCGGAACTTCCGCTCACAACGCCAAGAATCTTTTTTCACACAATTCGTTCACATATTCAATTACACCTACACTCTCATGGACTCTGTTCGACGGCCTTGCACGAAAATATGCTCTGGCCTCTGCCAAGGAAACCTTCAAAGCCGGTATCGACAATTACAACCTGACGGTCATGACTGCAGTGGAAGAGGCCGACAACGCTCTTTCAACCTATTTTCATGCGCTACGCCATGTAGACGCTATAAGAGAGGTCATAACACAAAACAATGAAAGCCTGCGGCTCGCAATCGACCGATACAAGAATTCCCTTAGTCCAATGAATGATGTGGTGACAGCCCAGCTCAATTCGCTCGCAGCTGAAAGCGACCTGATCTCGGCACAGGGAGCCGCATTGTCCGCCTTGATAAGCCTATATGAGGCATTGGGAGGCGGTTTTGATTCACAGAACTACTAAAAGATTTCTAAGCTAACCAACAAATTAAAAGCCTGATTTATGCGGACTAATATAATATCCCTCATCGCAATCCCGGCAATGGCAATAGCACTGACGGATTGCCATTCCGATAAAAAGAACGGACATGACCATGAAATTCCATCCGTGAATGTGGCTCAACCGCAGGTAGATTCATTGGTGCTGCATAAATCATATCCGGCCTATCTCACGGCATCCAATTATGTGGATATTGTAGCACGCGTCAATGGCTATATCACAAAACAATTTTATGACGACGGCGCTTTCGTCAAGGCCGGCCAGCCGTTATTTGAAATTGAATCAACTACCTACCGGGAACAGGTTAACCAGGCAGAAGCGCAATTGCAGACCGCACAGGCCAATTATGATTATGCTTCCAAACAATACGAAGCCATGAAAAAGGCTTTGGAAAGCGAGGCTGTATCTAAGATGGATGTCATACAGGCTGAAAGCGCCATGCGTGAAAGCGAGGCTTCTATAAAAAATGCCAAATCAGCGTTGGTCAATGCACGTCAGATGCTCGGTTACTGCACCATATGCGCACCGTTCGCCGGTCACGTGGCGACATCCAAGTTAATCGAAGGAGACTATGTTGCCGGGGAAGGCTCCCCGGTTGTGCTCACCACCATTTATGATGATTCAAAGATTTCAGTGAACCTTTCCATCGAGGATTCACAATTCCTTGCCATGAAAGAGACCGAAGCCGGTAAAATGGTGGATTACAACCACATCCCGGTGGTGTTCGGCGATACCATAGCCAACCGATACACGGCGCGTCTTTCCTATGAGGCACCCGCCGTTGACAAGACCACAGGTACAATTTTCCTACGCCTGTCGATAGACAACCCGAACCGTGAGCTCCGTAGCGGAATGTATGCCACGGTAATGCTTCCTTATGCCGTGGATCCCAAGGCCATAGTGATAAAAGATGCGTCAATAGGCACCGACCAACTGGGGAAATATGTATATGTTGTCAACGATTCCAATAAAGTCGTCTACACTCCGATTAAAGTGGGCGAATTATATCAGGACAGTTTGAGAATCGTCAATGACGGACTATTGCCCTCCGACCGCTACGTTACTACAGCATTATTGAAAGTGCGCGACGGAATGGATGTGAAGCCCATCGAGGCAAAATAATGGCAAATATTCTCCCACAGCCACATATTTATTAAGCATATGTTTTCACGATTCTTCATTGACCGCCCTGTCTTTGCCACGGTACTGGCTATTCTGATGATACTGGTGGGTGTCGTCACGGTCAAAACGCTGCCCATAGCACAATACCCCGACATCACACCGCCGACGGTGCAGGTTTCTGCCTCATATCCCGGAGCCGATGCACAGACTGTGGCCGAAGCCATAGGTGAACCCATCGAACAAAGTGTAAACGGTGTGGAGGGAATGCTCTATATGAGTTCCAATTCCGGTTCCGACGGCTCATACAATCTGCGTATAACATTCCGTAACGGCATCGACATTGACGATGCCGCCGTGAAAGTGCAGAATCTTGTCAGCCAGGCATCCTCCCAACTCCCGGCGGCTGTTACCCAGCAAGGCATCAGTGTCAATTCCGAATCCACCAACATACTCTTGTTCGTGGCATTGGAAAGTGATAACCCACAACGGTATGACGCTCTTTATCTTACCAATTACGCACAGCTCCATATTGTCAACGAGTTGTCGCGCCTCGATGGAGTGGGAGGAGTAAATGCTTTCGGAGCGGGGGAATATAGCATGAGGGTGTGGATGAATCCCGAAGTGATGCAGATTCGCGGTGTCACCCCCAGTGATGTGAAATCAGCCATAGAAGCACAGAACATGGAGGTTTCAGCCGGTTCTGTGGGCTGTGCCCCGACAGCCGCCCCTACCCCATTCCAATTCACCCTGACCTCTAAAGGTCGGCTCGTCACGCCTGAACAATTCGGCAATATAATAGTAAAAACTGATGCCAACGGCAGCATTTTAAGGCTAAAAGACATCGCCAAAGTGGATTTGGGGAGCGACAGCTATAATAGTGTGTCGCGCGTATCGGGGAACGAGGCCGGACTTATAGGAATCTACCAACGCTCCGATGCAAATGCACTTGAAGTAGCCAAAGCAGTAGAGGCAGAACTGCAACGTCTGGAGCAATATCTGCCCGAAGGGATTCATTACCGCATCCTGATGAACACCACGGAATTCGTGTCGGCATCCATAGATGAAGTGCTTGTGACCTTTGCAGAGACCACATTGATTGTGATGCTTGTAATCCTGCTTTTCCTACAGAGCTGGCGGGCAGTGATAATCCCCATGATAACCATCCCAGTCTCGCTTATAGCCACATTTGCCGTGATGAAATTGCTGGGATTCACACTCAACACTCTCACCTTGTTCGGGCTTGTACTGGCAATTGCCATAGTGGTGGACGACGCGATAGTTGTGGTGGAGGATTGCTCGCGACTGGTCGACGAGGGGTCATTGACACCTCGTCAGGCCGCAGAAAAAGCTATGGTGGAACTCCAAGGCCCCGTGGTTGGTGAAGTGCTCGTTCTGCTCTCCGTGTTCATACCTACTGCATTCATTTCAGGCATAACCGGGGAACTGTATAAGCAATTCGCCCTGACCATAGCCGTCTCCACTGCATTCTCCGGGTTCAATGCCCTGACGTTCACCCCTGCCATGTGCGCCCTGTTCCTGCGCAAGCGGAAACCTACACGGTTTTTCCTATACAGATGGTTCAACGCCGGTTGGGTCAAGACAACCGATGTCTACTCCAAAATCATAGGACAATTTCTAAAGCGTCCGGCAATTGCGATAGGCATATACGCCTTATTGTGCTTCGCTGCATTCTGGGGATTCACCAAATGGCCTACAAGCTATGTCCCGGAAGAAGACATGGGCTATTTCATGGCTTCTGTGCAGCTCCCTACAGGGGCGTCGCTCGACCGTACCGACAAAATGATTTCCAAAGTCTCGACCCTCATAAAAGATATGCCAGAGGTAAGCGATGTGATTGAAATTTCAGGATTCTCGTTTATGGCGGGAGGTGCAGGAAGCAACCTCGGCTCAATGTTCGTTGTGCTGAAGCCCTGGAATGAGCGCAAGGGGAAAGATCATAGTGTCGAAGCCGTAATGGAACGTATAAACGAACAATGTGCGGCATTGCAGGAAGGAATCGTTTTTGCCGTCAATCCTCCTGCCATACCGGGGCTTGGCATGACATCAGGGCTTGAGATGCAGTTGCTCGACATCAACTCACATGGCCCCGGCGAAATGATGCAGGTGCTGAAGAGCATACAGGAAACGGCAGGACGATATCCCGAGATAGCATCCGTGCAATCTCTATATGAAGGGGAGGTTCCACAATATCGCGTGAACATAGACCGCGACAAAATACAATTGATGGGACTGAATCTCGCCGAAGTGTTTTCAACCCTGTCGGCATTCACAGGGGGGAATTATGTAAACGACTTCGTAGAGTTCAACAAAGTGTATCAGGTCAATATCGCCGGGGAGGATAAAGCCCGCAGCAATGTGGAGGATGTGCTGAAATTGAGTGTGCGCAATGATAAGGGCGACATGGTGCCGTTCGGCTCATTCGCCACCATAACACCCACTATGGGGTCAGCCACAGTGAGCCGTTACAACATGTATCAGACCGCATCGTTAACTGTCACCCCTGCCAAAGGCACCAGTTCCTCCACCGCAATTAAAGCTATGGAGGAGATAGTGGCACAGGCAACCGGCAACAGCTATGGCTATGCGTGGACCGGCGAGGCGTATCAGGAAACACAATCAGGAACCACCATTTCCATTGTGCTGATTTTCGCCATCATAATGACCATTCTGGTGCTCGCCGCCCAATATGAGAGCTGGACTGACCCGCTTGCTGTGGTAATCGCCATGCCGACGGCATTGCTTGGGACGGTCCTCGGATGCTTTTTCATGAATCAAAGCATCAGCATTTACACACAAATCGGCATTATCCTTTTGCTGGGGCTCGCCGCCAAGAATGCAATCCTCATAGTGGAATATGCAATAGATTACCGCAAAAGCGGGATGCCTATCCGAGAAGCGGCACGCCAGGGCGGCATAGTGCGTTTCCGTCCCATAATGATGACTGCCTTGGCATTTGTTTTCGGTGTAATGCCGATGCTGTTTGCCACGGGGGCGGGAGCCGGAAGCCGTCTAAGCCTCGGAACAGCCGTTGTCTACGGAATGGCCGTAAATGCAATCATAGGAACCCTTTTCGTACCGAATTTCTGGGAAATCTTCCAAAAATTCCAGGAAAAATATCTTTCAAGGCTCTTTGCCGGCTCCTCCTCGCTTTCAGCTCCCCAAGGGCAACAAAAACAGCCTCCCGCCAAATAGGATGAATCACCATCACGGCGGTTATAGTACGGTGTGTCAAAATCCTGATTTTTGACACACCGCCTTTTCATTATTATAGTTAACTTTCCTCTAAAACGTATTCTGTGATTTCTCCAACAAGCTGACCGAAAAT